>JAAXIL010000060.1:6980-15786 GCA_012270355.1 Psychrobacter sp. | reverse complement strand
TATGCATACTATATCAAAAATCAGTAAAAAACGGACAATAACACAAACAATGATAACGACAATGACAACACGGCAGACACAATTGATTTTGCCGACTTTAGCAAAGTAGAAATGACCGTGGCTCATGTGCTTGAATGCAATTACGTGGACGGGGCGGATAAATTATTGCAATTCACGCTAGATATTGGCAAGGATAAGCCGATTAACGTGTTTAGTGGCATTAGAGCATTTTATGAACCCAGTGAGTTGCAAGATAAAAAGGTGATTTGTGTGACGAATCTTGCCCCTCGCAAAATGAAGTTTGGCGTAAGTGAGCGCATGATTATATCGTCAGGTGATCCAAAAACGGGCTTGACCGTGATTACTCTCCCCGATGCGTGCCAGGTTGGGGATAGGTTGGCGTAATATTTTTCGTGAGTTAAGACCGTGCTATTAGTTTTTGGCTATGTTTTAGTTTATATGGGTATCGTTGCCCTGCTTAGTTATTTTATATATCCAAATTTAGCGTTAGTCGCATTTGGGTTGGCTTTTATGGTCATTGGCATTGTTATGATTGCTTATGCACCTTATCGACCAAATCGCAATACACAGTTACGGCAGCAAGTAGAAGATGCATGGTGGTACGATTGGTATTATTTTCTGGACATACCATTTCGTATGGTATGGTGGCTTGCTAGGAGCATTAAACATATATTTGGTTAATTTATAACGGCATCGCTTAAAACCAAACTTTTATTTTCTTAATATAAAATAAATTGTCATCAATCAACTTTACAAAGGTTTACCGCCAGTTTTATTTTTATGTTACAGTTTTGTCATATTATTTAATTCGTCATTGTCAAGGAAGCCTTTGCCATGTTCCAAGCTCATACACTAACTAAGCGTTTTGCCACCACTTTTATAGTGGGCACGATTGCCACTGCCATGTTAGCAGGGTGTAGTCAGCCTGCCGAAGAGACGGACGTTGTCGAAACTACGGACACCACCGTTGCCCCAGCCACAACGGCTGAAGAAGCGACAACAACGCCAGATGCGACCACACCTGTCACTGAGATGAAGGAGGTGGCGATTACAGCCATTGTTGAGCATCCTGCTTTAGATGCGGTGCGTCAAGGGGCGATTGATGAGCTAAAAGAGCAAGGCTTTAATGAGGGACAAAACTTAACCGTCAATTTCCAGTCTGCTCAAGGTAATACAGGAACGGCGGGACAAATCGCCAAACAGTTTGTTGCCGATGAACCTGACGTGATTGTTGCCATCGCCACGCCATCAGCTCAATCAGTCATTGCTGCTACTTCAACCATTCCTGTGGTGTTCTCAGCGGTCACTGATCCTGTCGAAGCCAAATTGGTCGGCAAACTGGACGGCTCTGGCACGAATGTGACGGGCACATCCGATGCCCTGCCCTATGACCCACAAATTTACCTGATGACACAAATCATCCCTGATCTTAAAGACGTCGGCTAGGTGTCTAGTCCAGGCGAGGTCAACGCTACCATCGTGCTAAAAAACCTGACCGAAAAACTTGAGCCAATGGGCATTACCGTACATGGTGCACCTGCTCAAAAGAGTACAGACATTGCAATGGCAGCTCGTAGTATCGCCGATAAAGTGGACGTGATTTACACCTCAACCGACAACAATGTGGTTTCGGCTTATGAATCGCTGTATCAAGTGGCTAACGAAAGCAAAGTCCCGTTGATTGCTGCCGATTCCGATTCGGTTGAGCGTGGTGCAGTTGCAGCACTTGGCGTTAACTATTATGACCTTGGACGGCAAACAGGCAAGATTGTGGCTCGCATCTTAAATGGTGAGAATGCTGGCGACATTCCGACTTATGTGGCTACCTCGCTGGATTTAACCGTGAGTCCAAAGCATGCCAGTGAACAAGGTGTGACATTGCCACAATCGGTCCTCGATACAGCCAAAGACGTGTTAGAATAGCCTTGCCTATTTTTCAGAAAATTTATTGATAATCATTTTCTACCGTACAAGCCCTCATCCGCTGACCTCAGATGAGGGTATTGTTTTATCATTCATTCAATACTCTACCATCAGCTTTGGATATTTCCTCTCATGTCACGGTTACACCTTAAATTAACTGCCTTTGATTATCGATTTAACACGCCGCGTTTATTACCTGCTCTAGTTTTTGGGGCAGGTTTGTCGATGATGACAGGGTGTAGTCAACCCGCTGAAACCGCACATGATACTGCTGAAAATACGCCATCAAAAGTAGAGACAGAAACAACTACAGATTCAACTACGTCTATTACTGGCGAAACCAAAGAAGTTGCCATCACCGCCATTGTTGACCACCCTGCCTTAGACTCCGTCCGGCAAGGTACGATTGACAAGCTCAAAGAAGATGGATTTGTTGACGGACTGAAAAAAGAACTTGAGCCCATGGGCATTAACGTCGTCGAAGCCCCTACCGCCAAAAGCAAAATTTTGCTAATTGCATCCGACACGGATTCGGTGACACGTGGAGCGGTTGCCGCCCTTGGCTTAGACTACTATCAAATTGGTAAAGAAACGGGTAAGTTAGTCACACAAGTATTAAACGGCACGCCAGCGGGGGATATTCCCGTGTATCGCCCCTCGGCCGAACAATTTGCAATTTTACGTCAGCCCCAAACACGCTACCGAGCAAGGCATCACCCTTCCGCAAAGCGTGCTTGATCGTGCTGACAAGGTGATAGAATAAATTTTCTTCATTCATTTTCCAATCCAATTTTTAATCCCTAGCCAGAGTTGTTAGCTTTATGTCCTTAATTGCGTTTTTTGGTGCGCTCGCGAGTGGTGTGATTTATGCCTTGGTGGCCCTCGGTGTGCTGATGTCGTTTCGGGTTTTGGACTTTCCAGACCTGACGGCAGACGGCAGTTTTCCGCTGGGTGGAGCGGTGGCGGCAGTGGCGATTGTGGCAGGTATCAACCCTTGGCTGGCGTGTTTGCTTGGTATGATTGCTGGGGCGATGGCAGGGGTGGTGACTGCTTGGTTGTATGTCAAACTTAACATATTGCAGCTACTCGCCAGTATCTTAGTGATGGTGGCTCTCTATACGGTCAACTTAAGAATTATGGGGGCACCAAACTTGCCGTTGCTTGGCGAACCAACGATTTTTGCAAATATCGTCACACCCGAAAATGGTTATTGGATGCGATGCGTCATCATTGGTGGCGTAGTGTTGGTCGCCAAATTAATTGTCGATTGGTTCTTTAGCACGGAGACGGGCTTGTCCATGCGGGCAACTGGCTCCACCCCTCGTATGGCACAGGCTCAAGGCATCAACACTTCCATGATGACTATTTTGGGCATGGCAATCTCTAACGGATTGATTGCGTTGGGCGGTGCCCTGTTTGTACAGACTCAAGGGGGAGCGGACATCTCCATCGGTATCGGTACGATTGTGATTGGGCTGGCTGCTGTGATTATTGGTGAAACCATCATTCCTGCCAAACGCATTTGGCTGATTACGCTTGCCGTAATTATCGGAGCATTTTTATACCGTTTGTTTATTCAAATTGCTTTATCGAGCGAGACATTGCGTAGCATCGGCTTTGGTCCACAGGACTTAAACTTAGTCACTGCCCTCCTCGTAGTTATCGCCTTGGTGTTGCCACAAGCTAAAGCCAAATTTTTAACCCGTCGCCCTCGCTAAGACTTTTGATGTACTACCATACAATTGTTTAAATTTATTTTTGTACGCTAGGTAATCCGCCATGATGCAAGCCCATGATTTACGCCTAACCTTTAACCCCGGTACGCCCATCGAAAACCCTGCCTTGCGTGGTGTGAGTCTGGACATTGATGAAGGCGAATTTGTGACCGTGATTGGTACGAATGGGGCTGGTAAATCGACCTTTTTGAATGCGGTGGCGGGCACGATTGGTATCGATAGCGGACAAGTTTTGCTAAACGGTGTGGACGTGACCAAAAAAACGGCTCATCAGCGGGCATCACAAGTGGCTCGAGTATTCCAAGACCCGATGGCAGGCACCTGTGAGGCACTCACCATTGAAGAAAACATGGCTCTTGCCTATAAACGGGGTAGTGCACGAGGTTTAAAAGGGGCATTAAACGGAAATAATCGTGCAGTATTTAGAGATAAATTAGCGGTATTGAAGCTCGGGTTAGAGAACCGCCTCACCGACCGTATGGGTTTATTATCGGGTGGTCAACGCCAAGCCGTCAGTTTGCTGAGGGCATCGCTTCAACCCTCAAAAATTCTGCTACTTGATTAACACACTGCCGCCTTAGACCCAAAAACAGCAGCCTTTGTACTAGAACTGACCGACCAAATTGTGACCGACAATCACCTCACCACCATGATGGTCACCCACTCCATGCAACAAGCCCTCGCTCATGGCACTCGCACCGTCATGCTACACCAAGGACAGGTGGTGCTTGATGTATCGGGCAGTGAACGCCAAGGAATGACAGTTCATGATTTGCTGGATATGTTTGAGCAAACTCGGGGTGAAGTGGTGGAAGATGACAGTTTGATTTTAAGTTGATAGCTTTTTGGAATTTTTTATGCTTGTATAAAAACGCCCACTATTTTAAGTGGGCGTTTGCAAATGGCGGTTTAAATAAAAGAGTTAACACAAAATCTTAAAACGATAACGCCCGATCCCCATCTTTATCTTGAATACGAGTGGGCAAGCCAATTTTATTAAGTAAGTTAATAAAGGGTTTTGGATCTAGCTCCTCGACATTAACCATCTGACCTGCGTCCCACTCACCTGTGGCGACCAACATGGCAGCGGCAACGGGGGGCACGCCAGCGGTATAGCTGATGCCTTGTGAGCCGACTTCGTTATATGCCTCTTTGTGGTCAGACACGTTATAGATAAAGACTTCAGTCTCTTCCCCATCAATCCTCCCCTTTACCTTATCACCGATGCAGGTTTTGCCCGTGTATTCAGGAGCAAGCGAGCTGGGGTCAGGTAGCACAGCTTTGACAACTTTTAAGGGCACCACTTCTTGACCTTCGGCAGTGGTCACCGGTTGTTCTGACAGCAAGCCTAAATTTTGCAAAACGGTAAACACGTTCATGTAATGCTCACCAAAGCCCATCCAAAAGCGAATGTTGGGCACGTCTAAGTTTTTAGACAACGAATGTATTTCATCATGACCGCTTAGATAACTGTTTTGTTCACCAACCACGGGCAAATCGTCGGTGCGTTTGACTTCAAACATTTTATTCGACTGCCACTGGCTGTTTTGCCATGAATATACTGTACCTGTAAATTCTCGAAAGTTAATCTCAGGGGCAAATTTGGTCGCAAAATACTTGCCATGACTGCCCGCATTGATGTCGATAATATCAATATCAGTCACCGAGCCTTTGTCCATCATGTCATATCCGATGCGGGCATAAGCATTCACCACACCTGGGTCAAACCCTGCCCCCAAAATGGCGGTAATGCCTTTTTCTGCACAACGCTCTTTACGTTGCCATTCATAATTGCCATACCACGGCGGAGTTTCGCAAATTTTGTCTGGTTCTTCGTGAATGGCGGTGTCGATATACGCCACACCCGTGTTGATACAGGCTTCAAGAACGCTCATGTTAATAAACGCTGAACCGACATTAATCACAATTTGCACGTCAATATTTTGAATAAGCTCGCTTACAGCTGCCACGGCTACCGCATCGAGTTCCTGCGTATGCAAAACAGCCTCATGATGACAGCTGCCTCTTGCAACCACGCTGGAGGCAATCGCATCACATTTGGCTTTGGTGCGGGAAGCAATGTGAATTTCACCGAGCACGTCGTTATTCATCGCACATTTGTGGGCGACCACCTGTGCTACGCCCCCCGCTCCGATAATAAGCACATTGCGTTTTGGGTTTTTAGAATTTGATTGGTTTGATTGGATAGATTTGTCTGAATTGGACAAAATGATTACTCCTTAATGCGTCAAGCCTGATAAACAGACGCCCATAGAACAAAAATGTGCATGAATTAAAACTGAGAACCGATGAAAACCAATGCACCCGAGAATTAAATAAACTCGAACTGTGAAATATGTGGGGAATTTTTTAGAAAACAAGAGACTCTATTGTCTAAACTTATGAAAGTGCCGACTTAAACTCCGAGTAATCAAACTCTCGTTGCACCCTAACCGTTTGCTCTCCTGCATCATCTTTGTCAACGACAACAATAGACGGCATGTTGACGCCATTAAACCAATTTTTCTTAACCATGGTGTAACCAAGAGCATTACCAAAGGCAAGCCTATCTCCAATTTGCAAACCGTTTGTTAATTGATATTCGCCAAAAATGTCCCCTGCCAAACAGGACTTGCCATAAACGATGGTGCTACTTTCACTTTCCACGTTCGGATAATTGCATTCAGTATCGTTTACCGCAACCAATGGGGCGGTTTCCCGATAAATGAGTAGGTCAAGCATATGAGCTTCAATGGACGCATCAACCACAGCTAGATTTTTACCATTATGCAAGGTGTCGAGCACGGTTGTCACCAACTGCCCTGCCCCATGGATACATGCCTCCCCTGGCTCCAAATACACTTGCACGCCGTAGGCTTCGCTAAATTGTTTTAATCTATTAGCCAGTTTTTCCAATGGGTAATCAGGGTCAACAAAATGAATACCACCCCCAAGGCTCACCCAATTTAGCTTATGGAACACTTCACCAAATTTCGCTTCAATATTGCTTAGGCTATTATCAAACGCCTCAAAGCTATCATTTTCGCAGTTGTTATGAATCATTACCCCTGTGATGTCGCCCAATACCGCTTTTATTTTTACCAAATCATGCTCGCCCAATCGACTAAACGGACGAGCAGGATCAGCGATAATAAATTCAGAATTGCTGGTTTGGGGATTGAGGCGGAGACCAACAGGAACACCCTTGGCAATTGCTTTATCCTTAAACGCATTTAGCTGATTGAACGAATTAAAAATAATTTTGTCGGCATAATTTAATACGTCATCAATTTCATGCTCGGCATACGCCACGCTATAGGCATGGGTTTCACCGCCAAATTCCTCGCTACCCAATCGCACCTCGTTTAGCGATGATGAGGTTGTGCCATGCAAAAAGGGACGCATGGCATCGAATACGCCCCAAGTGGCAAAACATTTTAGGGCAAGCAAGGCTTTTGCTCCCGACAGTTCGCACAAGGTTTGTACCCGCTCAAGGTTGGCAAACAGGTCGGGCAGATTGATTTGATAAAAAGGGGTCGGAATATCGGAGAGTTTTTGCAGGTTTGGCATAGTATTTAAAGCTATTCTTTTTAACAAAGGGTTTTGGATAAGGTGTTAGCTATTTTTTAGATAAAGTGTCAGTTATTTTAAGTGGTTAGGTTAGGTTTGTCACTTTCAAGTACTGTCAATAATCAACTAATCATCATGAACTGCCCACTAATCGCACTGCCTTAATGTTGAGCGTTTGGTTATTCAGCATCCTAAACTCTATATCAACTTTTCGATACCGCATGACGCTATTGACATCAACTTCGTGTTGACGATACGCAGGACGTGGATCTTGAGCGATTAGGGCTTCAATGATGTCGAAATCGGAGGGCTGTAAATGACCTTGATTAGTTAAGCAGACAAAGTCGGCTTGTGCTATCGGGTCAACAGTAACGGCTTTTGGCATTGGGGCTTCAGGTGCAAAGTTACTCACCGCACCACTGACCGCATCGCTATATGGCAAATAGGGTTTGATATCGACAATCGGTGTGCCATCCACCATGTCCGCTCCCGACAGATGCAATGTCACACCGCCATTAACCTCAATGTCTTCTAGTTTGACGACGGAAAGCCCCAAACTCGACGGACGGTAGGTGCTTCGAGTCGCAAAGACACCGAGCTTGGCATTACCCCCCATCCGAGGCGGACGCACCTTTGGTTTAAATTTTACCCACTCACGGTTGCCATGCGTTTGCCAAATAATCCATAGATGGCTAAATGCCATCAAACCCTCGAACGCATCGGGGTCGTCATACGGTTTAAGCATTTTAATATGGCTTGGCACTTGCACCAAATTCGGCTGACGAGGTATGCCAAACTTTTGCACCAGTGGCGAATGATGCATACCTATGATTGGCATGCTGACCTGTGGCAAATTCATTACTGACATTGCTGACAAAGCCTTAGCCTTAAGCCATTATCTCAGCCACGCCCGAGCATTTCTAAACATCCGCATCCATGCCCCATCGCCTGTCCATGCTTCAGGTTTCCAACTGTGGTTGATGGCTCGAAGGTTGCGTTCGGGGTGTGGCATCATCAAGGTCACACGCCCGTCGGTGCTACAAATACCCGTCACGCCCCCTACTGACCCATTCGGATTCAGCGGATAATGCTCGGTTGGGTTGCCGTGACTGTCCACATACCGCAAGGCGATTTGACCATGATTTGCCATCGCTTGCACCTCATCGATCGATAAGGATGCCAAGCCTTCGCCATGAGCCACCGCAATGGGCAAAATGCTGTCTTGCATGCCTTTGAGCAATACCGACTTGGTGCGTTCAACTTTTACGTTCACCGTGCGAGCTTCAAACCGTGCCGATTTGTTATGAATAAAACGAGGGAAATTGTCCGCCCCAGGAATCAAGTCTTTTAACTGTGCCATCATTTGACAGCCGTTGCATACGCCCAAACTAAAGGTTTCGGGGCGAGCAAAAAAACGCACAAACTGCATTCTCAGCTCGTCATGGAACAAAATTGAATTCGCCCACCCGCTCCCTGCTCCGAGTACATCGCCATAACTAACGCCTCCGCACGTCACCAAGCCATCTGCATACCGCAAATCAAACCGTACACTCATG
>JAAXIL010000060.1:0-6970 GCA_012270355.1 Psychrobacter sp. | reverse complement strand
ATTAAGAGACTGGGCTTCGAGGGCTTGGTTGAGGTCATATGTGGCATCCGCAATCAAACCGTGATGCCGGGGGTCACCAATTACGGCAAATTCCTGTTCCACGCATTCGGGGTTGTCCCGTCCTTTGGCAATATGTCTGCTGACTTGTGACCATGTTTCTTGCAAATCCGCACGGCTGAATTGCAGAGCATCATCACCTTGATGCAATGGTGTGATAATGGTTAATGTGTCCTGCCCCGCTCCGCCAGTCGGAGTCTCGATGGTTTGCCCAATCAAGCTTAGTAACTCGCTTACACCATGCTGATCCGCCAATGCCATCACCGCTGGCACGTTTTCTGGCAACACTTGAATGACTGCCCCGAGCTCCTCGCTAAACAACTGACCCAGCAGATTGACGTTATCAAGGTTTAAATTGATGCCAACTCGAGCAGTAAATTGCATCTCGGCAACACACGCCAGCAAACCGCCGTCGCCAATGTCATGATAAGCACTGATAATGCCTTGTTCGTTGCCCGCTTGAATGAAATTAAATAAGGCAATGAGGTCATCGGCATTGTCTAAGTCGGGGCACTGCTCACCAAGCTGGCTCATGGTTTGAGCCAAAATCGACCCACCCAATCGCAACTGACCTTTGGATAAATCTAAGCGGTATAGCCCAGCATCGGCATTCACTAAGTTGGGGGTCAACACCTTAGTCACATCGGTCACAGGGGCAAAGGCAGAAATCACCAAACTAAGTGGGCTGACCACTGATTTATCGATATTTTCACCATTCACCTTGTCCGTCCAATTTGCCCGCATCGACAAACTGTCTTTGCCAACAGGAATGGCGATACCGAGAGCGGGACACAACTCTTCGCCTACCGCTTGCACCGCATCGAATAACGCCACATCCTCAGAGTCTGTGCCGCTCGCAGACATCCAGTTTGCCGACAAGGTTATGTCGCTGATTTGCCTGATTTTAGCCCCAGCAATATTGGTAATCGCCTCGCCCACAGCCAGTCGTGCCGACGCTTTGGGGTCAATCAAAGCCACGGGTGGACGCTCGCCCATGCTCATGGCTTCACCCGTGTCCGACAATAGCCCCAAACTGGTGACCGCACAATCTGCGACGGGCACTTGGTAGCGTCCGACATATTGGTCTTGCACCACCATGCCCGTGATGGAACGGTCACCAATGCTAATCAAAAACGACTTACTGGCGACGGTCGGATGACGCAACACCGCATGCACCGCATCGGTTAGGTCAATATCCGCCAAATCGAGCGGTTGCAGATAATCAGGCTGAGTACGCTTGACATCCTTATGCAATTTAGGCGTGCCACCGAGCAAAACTTGCATCGGCATATCGACAGGTTGATCATCCAACAGGTCATCATCAACCACCAATTGACGCACGGTTTTTGCCTCACCCAGCACGGCATACGGGCAACGCTCCCGCTGACAAATCGCATCGAAGCGGTTTAAATCATCAGGACGTACCGCCAACACATACCGCTCTTGAGCCTCATTCGACCACACCGCCATCGGTGACATGCCTGCCTCAAGTGACGGCACTTTGCGTAGGTTTAGGTGTGCCCCCAAGCCGTGGTCATCCACCAATTCAGGCATGGCATTAGACAATCCGCCTGCCCCGACATCATGAATGGACACAATCGGGTTTTGGTCAATCTCTGCTCCTGCCAACGCCCAACAACGGTCAATGACTTCCTGACAACGGCGTTCCATCTCGGCATTGTCCCGTTGCACCGAGGCAAAATCTAAGCCTTCGTCCATTTCACCACTGTCGACCGAGCTTGCCGCACCGCCACCCAAACCAATTTGCATGGCAGGACCACCGAGCACAATCAACAAATCGCCCTCACGAATGGCATTTTTCTCAATCAAATTGCGTTTGATGTTTCCATACCCTCCTGCAATCATCATTGGCTTATGATAGCCCCGCATTTGTGAGCCGTCTTGCTCAGTCGATAAGTCGAGCTGGAAAGAGCGGAAATAACCGCATAAATTTGGGCGACCAAATTCATTGGCAAAGTTCGCTGAGCCTAGCGGGGCTTCGGTCATGATTTGTAACGCCGTCGCCATCCGCTCAGGGGTGCCATAATCTTTGGTGTTGATTTTACCCGTCTGCTCCCATCTCTCGGGCAAATTTGGCAGGTGCAAATGCGACACATTGAACCCAGTTAATCCTGCTTTTGGCTTACCGCCCCGACCCGTCGCCCCTTCATCCCGAATCTCTCCACCTGCCCCTGTTGATGCCCCTGCATACGGGGCGATGGCGGTTGGGTGATTGTGCGTTTCGACCTTCATCAAAATATCGATTTGCTCATCATAAAAGTTATAGACTTGCTGTTGATTTTCTGACGGCAACGGATAAAACCGCTGTGCCTCAAAGCCTTGCATCACTGCCGCATTGTCTTTATAGGCAGACAAAATGCCCTCGGGATGGGTCTGATGCGTGTTTTTAATCATGCCAAATAAAGATTTGGCTTGAGACTCGCCATCAATCATCCAGTCGGCATTAAAAATTTTGTGGCGACAATGCTCCGAGTTGGCTTGAGCAAACATCATGAGTTCCACATCGGTCGGATTGCGTGCCAGCTTTTGGTAAGCGTCAATCAGATAATCAATATCCACATCAGTTAAAGCAAAGCCAAATTCACGATTTGCCTGCTCTAATGCTTCTCGTCCACCGTCTAAAATATCGATATGCGTCAAGCGTTTGGGCGATTCATCCTTAAATAAATTTTCAAGCTGGTTTAAGTCCGTTACCACACTTTGCGTCATGCGGTCATGCAAAATACCCGAGGCTTCTTTGGGTAATGTATCTGGCAAGTCTTCACCTGCCAGCGTAAACACCACTGCCCGCTCGACCCGTTCCACTTTTAATCCGCAATTATTAAAAATGTCGGTCGCCTTGCTCGACCATGGGCTAATCGTACCAAACCGAGGACAAACAATGACTTGTAACTCGCCTTGCTCCGCTGGATTTAACTCAATGTCATCATGCACGCCAAGCAACTTTTTAGCTTTATCTAGAGCCTCATCGGTGAGCGTGTCGGACAACACAAATATTTGTTGTGTTGTGAGCGAGGTCAAATTTAGGTTGGTTTGTTGCTGAAACTCTCGAAGCAAACGGGTGCGTTGAAAATCAGTTAAAAAAGGGGCTCCAGCAATCAGCATCATGGCAGACGTTCCTAGTTAGGCTATGGGCAAGAAAAGGATGAGAATTGAATAGATGTTAGCGAATAATTATAGCATTTTCGCTCACCGATAAGGAAAAACAGATGACTGAGCAAACCTATTTTCTAACTACCAATTACAAAGTGTCACAGGCTTTAACGTGGGTGATATGGAGTAATGAATAACAAATTGGCATACTCATACGGTCAAAATGACATTATTAATTCTAAACTATTAACTCTGAATTCATTTAAGGAAAATACCATGACTAAACAAGAACATATCGATAAAATCACTGACATCATCAAAGATGCTAAATTTGCCATGATGACGACCGTCACCGATGAAGGACATTTGCACGCTTGCCCAATGACGACCAGCGAAACTGATTTGAATAATCGTGAAATCTGGTTCATTGGTGATAAAACCACTGAAACCGTGAGCGACTTGGAACGCAATCCACAGTTAAACCTTGCCTACTCTCTCAATGACAATAAAGACTACGTTTCCATTAACGGTAAAGCGGAAATGGTGAATGATAAGGCAAAATTGGATGAATTGTGGTCTGCCGAATACAATGCATTTTATGAGCACGGCAAAGAAGACGAAAATGTCCAGCTCATTAAAGTTGTGCCACATGGGGCGGAATATTGGCTAAGTGGCAGTGCCGTTGTGAATATGTTTAAGATGGTGTCTGCTGCCGCTCAAGATGGCAAAGTTGCAGACAGCTTAGGCGAAAATACGTCAGTAGCGTTTGACTAAACCCCATTTCGTATTCAAAAAACGCTGGCAATTTGCTGGCGTTTTTTATTGCTTGTCTTCTTTGGTTAGTTTGGTTAGTAATGAAACTAGCCTTGTTTCAAATATGGCCACGCTGCTTTGAGGTAAATCAACATGGACCATAGCGTTAAAATGACTGCCGCTATCATCAATATATAGCCAATGACTTGTAATGATTCGATATTTAATAATAAAACAATAATCGCAATCATCTGAAACGTGGTTTTGAGCTTGCCCACATACGACACGGCCACGCTGGTGCGGTTGCCGAGTTCCGCCATCCATTCCCTGAGTGCCGACACCGCAATTTCGCGTGAAATAATGACGATGGCGGCGATCGACATGATGACATTTGGATGCCATTGCACCAAAATAATGAGAGCCGCCGCTACCATCAGCTTGTCCGCCACTGGGTCTAAAAAACGCCCAAACGCCGACTGAATGTTCATCTTGCGAGCCAAATAGCCATCCAGCCAATCGGTAATTGCCGCCAAGATAAACAAGAACGTCAAAATTAAATGCCTGAGCATGCTGTCGCTAAAGCTGTCCATGTTCATGCCGATATTGGCAATGGCATTGTCCGAAATCATCGGCACACCAATACCTAATGCGGGCGGCCAATAGGCAATGGCAATAAACAGTGGAATCATCACGATGCGAGCAATCGTGAGATTGTTGGGCAGATTAAAGATACTGGTTTGAGTGTCGTTTGATACAGTGGTTTGAGTCATGGATAGGCATCACTTGAGCAAACATTGACCGCCTAAATATTTCCGAATAATATCGTTAAAAGTCAGGCGAAGTCTTAAAGTCCGCATTTTAGCAAAATTTACTTTATTAAAGTCAACTTAACATCATTTATTGAGCCCAATAGTTTTTTAAGTACAGTTGTAAACTCAAATGTAAGTAAACGTAAAACCGTTTGGCATATCCATCAAAACCTCTTATCATAAATAGCATAATAATTATAAACGTAAGCCTTCACTTTTCCTCATCCCACAGTCCACTCCTACTGTGGGTTTTTTATGCCATAACCCATTGATTTTATTAGATTTGGCTTTTTTAAAGTCGATTTTGGTAGCCAGTAGTTTAATAAAATGGTTGCCATTTCCGTCACAAAACTGACTATTTGTTGACCTTAGACTGATATGCAAACTTTGTACTTATGGGTATGTTTAAAATGACAAGACAGGGTTTGAGGCATCGCTGCAAAAGTGCTATAGTCAACCGCTTTATTGAAGTTACCTTTTATCGAATAATCCCATCAACTCACAATTAATTAACCAACAAAAGGATAAATTATGAAAGCTCCTGTTCGTGTTGCCGTCACTGGTGCTGCTGGTAATATCAGCTATGCCATGTTGTTCCGTATTGCTGCTGGCGAAATGTTAGGCAATGACCAGCCCGTTATTCTACAATTGCTCGAAATCACGCCAGCCCTAGATGCTCTAAAAGGTGTGGTTATGGAGCTTGAAGACTGTGCATTCCCTCTCCTGGCAGGTATCGTGCAAACCGATGATGCCAACGTGGCATTTAAGGATGCTGACTATGCGTTATTAGTAGGTGCTCGCCCCCGTGGACCTGGTATGGAGCGTAAAGATTTGCTTGAAGCCAACGCCGCTATTTTCTCAGCTCAAGGCAAGGCATTAAACGACGTTGCCAGCCGTGATGTTAAAGTTTTGGTGGTCGGTAACCCTGCCAACACTAACGCTTTGATTGCTCAACGTAATGCCCCAGACCTTGATCCCCGCAACTTCACTGCCATGACTCGTCTTGACCACAACCGTGGCTTGGCACAACTTGCGGAAGAAACCGACAGCACTGAAAATCACAACAAAAAAATGATCATTTCGGGCAACCACTCGTCAAACCAATATCCTGACTTGACTGAGTGTACCGTTAACGGTAAGCCAGCCTTAGATTTGATTGATCGTAATTGGTACGAAAACACCTATATCCCAAGCGTACAAAAACGTGGTGCTGCCATCATTGAAGCCCGAGGTGCATCGTCTGCGGCGTCGGCTGCCAATGCTGCCATCGCTCACATGCGTTCTTGGGCTAATGGTACGGATGATGACGATTGGGTATCAATGGGTGTCTATTCAAATGGTGAATATGGCATCACAGAAGGCTTGATTTACTCATTCCCTTGCACCTGTGAAGGTGGCGATTGGAAGATTGTCGAGGGCTTAGACACGTCGTCTGATTTCTCAAAAGAGAAAATGCAAGCCACTGAGCAAGAGCTTAGTGAAGAGCGAGATGCGGTGGCTCATTTGTTACCATAATTGCATTTTTTCACTATGTGACTTAAAAAAAGCCTGCATCATGCAGGTTTTTTTTATTTTTGCAGTTTTCTACTCTTTATTACTTGATTTTCGATAACACGCTTTAACACAAAACCATCTCAATTTGGCTTTTATATTTATCAACGATTGCTAGAATAATGCTGTTTTAGATGTTAAGTTTTTAATTCTATTTTAGAGGAGCATGCCATGCTAGGCGAACCAAACTACACCATGACTGAACTTTTTATGCAATTGGGTTTAGACAGTTCAGATGAAGCCATTGATCAATTCATCGAAACGCATCAACTTGATAAAGATACTAAGCTCACTGACGCTGATTTTTGGACTGATAAGCAACGTATGTTCTTAGAAGAAGAATGGAAAATGGATGCGGTATGGGTCGAAGTGATTGATGAGCTTAATGTTCGTTTGCATCCTACTGCCTAAATAGTTTTATTCCAATTAACAATCCCGCTAATATAGCGGGATTTTTGATGATTAAACAACGGTTAGGCTCAATACTTTTTATTTTGTAACGTCGCAATACGATCATCTAAACTCGGATGCGAGCGGAACAAATTAGCGATACTAAAACCCTGGGCTTCACCTGTTGAAATAGCGAAGGCTTTCATTCGATCGGGCATTTGGTCGGGACGCTGGCTGGCAGGTTTGAGTGCGGCTTAGGCGTTCATCATGTTTTGGTTGCCTGCAAGTTTTGACCG
>JAAXIL010000115.1:121-3150 GCA_012270355.1 Psychrobacter sp. | reverse complement strand
TACTCGAGCAGTGGACAACTTGGGGGTGAGGCGCTTCGACGACTCTGTTAAACTATTGACTGCAGCTGGCGCCCAACAAGGGCGACAATAACCGACAATTGATGAGGAGTAACCCCTATTAAACCGTCAAACCGTTTGAATACAAACGAAGAAATTCGAGCTAAAGAAGTTCGCTTGGTGAAAGAAGATGGCGAGCAATTGGGCGTGGTTGATATTGACACCGCCCTAAAAACCGCTCGTGAAGCCGAGCAAGATTTGGTTGAGCTTGTGCCTGATGCCAAACCGCCCGTTTGTAAAATTATGGACTACAAACGCTATTTGTACGATCAAAAACAAAAGGCGAAAGAGGCGAAAAAGAACCAAAAGCAAACTCAGCTTAAAGAGATGAAGTTGCGTCCTGGTACGGAAGAAGCCGATTATCAGGTCAAATTACGCAAAATCGTCAGCTTTTTAGAAGATCAAGACAAAGTAAAAGTAACCATTCGCTTTCGTGGACGTGAAATGGCTCACCAAGACATTGGTCGTCAGCAACTTGAGCGAATTATTGAAGACACTGCCGACATTGCCAACGTCGAGCAACCACCTAAGATGGAAGGTCGACAAATGGGTATGCTCTTAGGTCCGACTAAGAAAAAGCAGTAGATCAGTAGCAAGCCTAATTTTTGCAAATTTTTTAAAAAAGCCATCATACATTTTGTTTGATGGCTTTTTTGTATTTCGGTTACCTGTTTTATTCTTCTACCTCATTATACCCATATCACAATACGCCTCTACTTATACCTATTGATATAGTGCCCTACCTAACCTAATACAGTGTCTTCAAGCCTAAATAGGGCTTTAGCTTCAGTAATTAAAAAAACGATTGCCAATAAGAACGAACTCAAAGCAATTTATTTGTCGGTGGTAATGGCAAAATGATTAAGTGCGAACTTCCCGTCTGCGATAACGAATTGACGCCCACACCGACAATGCGATGAAAGTTATACCAATCAGACCTGTGATAATCTCGGGGACATGGAATTTCATCGATAATAGCATAATCACTGCCAACGCTCCGATGGCATAGTGTGCCCCATGCTCTAAGTACACAAATTCATCCAGCGTCCCTTTATCCACCAAATAAATGGTCATTGACCGCACAAACATTGCCCCAATTGCCAGCCCGAGCATGATGATTACCACATCATCGGTGAAGGCAAACGCCCCAAGCACGCCGTCGAAGCTAAACGAGGCATCCAAAATTTCAAGATACACAAACCCGATGATGCCACCTCGCAAGATGGCACTGCCCGCCTCTTTCGCAGGTGTGGTAGTCGCTGTTGAGGTTGTCATTGCAGATGGATTGTACGTTACGGCATCATGTTCTGCTTCTTGCTCTTTCAGCCCCTCTTCGAGGTCACCTTCCAGCATCCCTGACACCACTTGCACACCCAAATAAATTAAAATCCCCCACACGCCAGCGATGAGTACCACACCTCGGTGTGCGTCATCAACCAAGCTTAATGCACTCATTAAAATGACCAACGCCACAAACACGCTCATGGCATCGACTTGTCCAAATTTTGCCAAGCGACTCTCTAGCCAATCAAACCAATGCACCTCTTTGTCGTCAAACAAAAAGTTAAGAAAGACCAATAGCAAGAACATACCGCCAAACGCTGAAATTTCAGCGTGGTGTGCCATGAGCTTGGCAGAGTATTCATCGGGGTTATTGAGTGCCAATTGCATCACTTCCATCATGCCCATGTCAGCGGTGACCGCCACGATGACAATCGGGAAGATGAGTCGCATGCCAAACACAGCAATTAAAATACCGACGGTCAAAAAAATCATTTTCCAAAACGCATCCCAATGCTTTAGCACTGAGGCATTGACCACCGCATTGTCAAATGACAAAGATATTTCCATCACAGCTAAAATGGCAGTGATGGACAAGGCAGTCACTAGACCGCTGATCCCACCATGACTAAACCCCCACCACGAGGCAACTGCCAATGCAATGAGGGTAAAAATAATGTCTAAATAAAAATGTCGCATGGACGGTTGTTCCTAAACATACTGTTATCTATAGCTCACTGAGATAACATTTAAATAGAAGAAATAAATTCATAAAAAGACGGCTAATTTAACCGTCTTATCTCCCACAGCCAGTTCGAAAAAGTTAACTATTGATGCCATAAAAATGACACATTGTTTTCATTTTGCTCAAATAGCTTTTACTTTGACGCACGGAACTTTAACTCACCATTATGCCGTTAGACTTTAGTAAATACTATCAACATTTTAAGAGATTTATGTTTTTATAGTTTCAAACTGTTCGCCATGCCTGCTTACATAATCATTTGACATTTTAAATATGCACAGCAAGTTGTACTTATCTATACTTATATATCTTTAGTGCGGTTGTGCTTTAAAGATGGTGTCTGACATCATCGTGAAAAATATTAAGATGTCATAATTCTGGATATGTGATGAATATATAAAATGAAGCAAACGTAACAAGAGCACTATTGAATGACCAATCCTCAACTTACATAATATGAAGTAGGTAACATCATCAATCCCCAAAATTTTATATATTTTTATTTACAAAAGGACATTTCATGCAAGAGTTGACGCCCCCGGAAAATGAAAGCACCACATCCATTAGCTTGACTCCGCCTGAGCATGTTTAAGAAGTGGCAAAAGACGAAGCAGATCAAATGGTGAAACTGGACGACAGCCAGATTCCTGAGCTGGATGCCAAAGTCGATGCGTTTGTTGATCACGTGCTTACCAATCCTGTGCAAAGCGAGGAATTCAAAAGCAATGTGCAATCCATTCATAATTTGGGTAGTCAAGAAATCCGAGAATCGGCACAAGTATCCAACCGTATGCTCGACTTGCCTGCCAAAAGTTTGGACAAAAGCTTGTTTGACAACTCGCCTATTGCCAAATCGCTGACAGAACTGCGGGGTATCGTTGAAGACTTAGACCCTAGCAAAAAAGAATTGACCTGTTCCTGTAAATTCTTCGGCATCATCCCGTGT
>JAAXIL010000115.1:0-111 GCA_012270355.1 Psychrobacter sp. | reverse complement strand
CGCCAATACGAATCGGCTCAATCGCACATCACTGCCGTTGTTACCACTTTGTATAACGGCAAAGATGAGCTGATGAAAGACAATGCCATGATTGAGCAAGAAAAAGTCAAT
>JAAXIL010000023.1 GCA_012270355.1 Psychrobacter sp. | reverse complement strand
GTTGTTCATGCAACACCTTTGCCAGTCGCTTAACCTTGAGCCCACCTGGCAAAATACCATCGCTTTCTCAACCATTTTTAACGCAGGTTTGCATCACGTCCCAAACCGCATCGATATAGGCGAAAATAGTCTCTTCATCTCGCAAACTTTTTTCATTTGCCAGCATCACCTCACTGATGCTCAAACCATGTTCTTGACATCGTTCTAACAATTCCTGTGCGTTTTGAAACGGATAGGGGATACCTGCATCCGTGGTCTTGGCAACTTGATCTAAGTTTTCGTTGGTATCATCGCCATTTTCACTACTGGCTAAATCTTCAGCCGTCGCAATAAAACCCCCGCCGATGGAATAGTAAGTTTGCGACAATGAGTCGTCTTCATCGGCAAAATAAGCGGTGAGGCTCATGCCGTTTGGGTGATGGGGTAGGTTGGTGAGCGGATGCCAAACAATATCAGCATCATAATGAAAGTTAATGTCTCGCTCGCCAGCTAATTTCAAATGGTGCTCAGTGAGAACAGGGTCAAGGTAGTCGGTGACTAAGTTGGTATCTATGTTATCGGCTTTGTGTCCAAGCAACCCCAAAATGACCGCTGTGTCCGTGGCGTGACCTTTGCCTGTTGATGCCAATGAGCCGTATAAATCGACTTGAATGCGATTGACGCTATCTAGCTTATTTGCGTCTTTAAGCAAGGTAAGAAAAGCACTCGATGCCACCATTGGTCCCATCGTGTGTGAGCTAGAAGGACCAATGCCAATTTTAAACATCTCAAACAGGCTAATCATTGAAGCCCCTTTATTTTCTATAACTAAAATTAAGGGTGATTATAACTGATTTTTTGCTTAAAATTGACGGAGATGGTTAGAATTGTTGCAAACTAATTATGGTCAGGATTTAATAAAAAATTCCCTAATATCCGCTTCGCCGCCTCAGTCGCAAAAGATTCGGGGTGAAACTGTACGCCTTCGATGGGGTAGTTCGTATGACGCAAGCCCATAATCTCGTTAGCAGTGTAGTCATTCTCGGCAATGACTTCATTAAAATCGGCATCGCTATCGGTATCAGTGACCACCGCTGTCACTTCTAAACACTCGGGCAAGTTTTGCACAATCAGCGAATGATACCGCATGATTTCTAGCCCCTGCGGTAAGCCTAAAAATACGCCTGCATTGTCATGGGCAATGGGCGAAGTTTTGCCGTGCATGGGCACGTCAGCTTTAATGACCTCACCGCCAAACAGATAGGCGATACCCTGCATGCCCAAACACACCCCCAATGTGGGAATGGTTTTGCCAAGTTCGGTGATAACTTCACCGCACACGCCAAAATAAGACGGATCATCGGGCGAGCCGGGTCCAGGTGAGATGATGATGCAGTCAGGTTTTAAGGATTTCACGTCATCCAAGCTGACTTCATCGTTACGTTTAACGGTCACCGTAAATGGCTCGCCTGATTCTTGCAGAATTTCACCAATATATTGATATAAATTAAAGGTGAAAGAATCGTAATTATCGAGGATTAGGACGTTCATTGTTCATTCTCCATAAACCGACTCAGCACCACTTTCATCGCTGATAATTTGCGTTGTATTTCTTCATATTCATCGGCAGGATTTGAGTCATAGACGTTTCCGCCACAAGTCTGGGCATACGCTTGTTTGCCATTCACAAACAAACTGCGAATGGGAATGGCAAAAATACAGTCGCCATTAAAGCCAAATGTCCCAAGTGCTCCGCCGTACGCCCCCCGTCCATCGGGTTCTAACTCATCGATGAGTTTAATCGCCTCAATTTTAGGTGCACCCGACAACGTACCAGCAGGGAAGTTACTGGCGAGGGCAGAAAACATATCGTGCTGTGGGTGCAAAATACCGACGATTTCCGAGGAAATGTGCTGAACGTGCGAATAACGCTTAATGTCCATCAGTCGTCGCACCTTAACCGTACCAAATTGAGCCACTCGCCCGATGTCATTGCGGTGCAAATCGACCAGCATATTATGCTCTGCGATTTCTTTTTCGTCATTTAATAACGCCCTTGCCAGTTTGCGGTCCTCTTCTTCGCTAGACCCTCGTTTTGCCGTGCCTGCCAATGGGTAGGTTTCCATCTCGCCCTGACGCAACCGAAATAACAGCTCGGGCGATGCCCCAATGATTTTTTGTTCGCCAAACTTTAGATAGTACATATGGGGCGATGGATTTACTTCTCGCAACGTCTCATAAATGGGTAGCAGATGCCCATCGATGTGATAGTTCGACTTAAAACCGACTTCACATTGAAACACTCGCCCGCTGATGATGTCTTGTTTGACTTTATGTACCGCTTGGGCGTGTTCATCACGGCTCATGCCGTCGCCCATAAATTCTACCGTCGGCGATGCAATGTCTGGCTCAGGCTCTTTTAAAATATCTCGAACACTGTCGATGCGATTTTGCTGTAAGTCACAGTTGTAATAAAAATAAAAGATTTCACCCGTCATTTTATCCAGCGTCAAACCGTCTAGATATACCCCGAATTTAAAGGGTTCAAACAAGTCACTGGGCTTAGCATTCAAGGTTGTCTCAAAAAAATTCACACTATCATAGCCCAAATAGCCCACCAAACCGCCAACGTTGTCACGGTTAATGACATGTTGGGGCGTAACGGCTTGCAAGGCAGAGTAGGGGTTGTCGGTTTCAATGTTAATGCTGTCGCCTGCGCGGTGATTATTGACAGGCAACGTGGTTTTGTCTGTTGCCACCAGCGTCATGGCAGGGGCAAACCCGATGGCGTGATGCCGAGAGAGGTGCGACTCTTCGCCCAAAGACTCAAGCAAATAACAGAAGTCAAATTTGGCTTCAATGCGTTTAAATAACGCAAAAAAGTCAATGTCTTCGGTAAGTTTAATGAGCGTCGGTTTGCTGGGAATGTCGATTAAATCTGATGGCAGTTTGGACATGTTTAGGTTTAACTTTTCAATCAAAAAAGGGGTTAAAAATAGGTGACTTATTTAGGCGATAAAGCGGTTGAAAGCGGTGTTACTAAATCTGGATGTAGACTGGCAAGCCAATTGGTGACATGATGCTCACGATAGGCTTTTGCCCCTCGTGATACTGTTGCAATGCCCACGCCCAAGGAGTCACTGATGTCACGTTGGGACATACCTGCATCAATAAATTCAAAAATG
>JAAXIL010000203.1:8327-15957 GCA_012270355.1 Psychrobacter sp. | reverse complement strand
AATATAGCGAAGGATTGGTGCGAAACACCGCCACCTCACGTGCTTTGGGAATGGTCAGCGTCACGCTACCGTCTGTTTGCTCAGTTAAACCATGCTGGATATAAGCGTCAAAGGTGCGGGGGTCAAACCGCTTAAAAAAGCCTTTACTGGCAAGGGATTGCCGTGCTTCTTCACGACTTGCCCACACGTCACGGCGGTGTTTTGACAGGCGGGCAGGGGACATCACATCGGATAAGGATATATTAAACTGTCGTTTCAAGATGGCGGGTGACAGCGTTTTTGCCAAATGCCATAGCAAATTGGTTTTACCATAAATTAGGGGCGGGTCAAGCATCACCACTTGCGTGAACAATTCTGGCTGTTTGTAGCTGGCTTGTAAGGTGCATAGCGAGCCGAGCGAATGACCCAGCCCCACCACCGGCACGCCATGCGTTTGCACCGCTTGGCTCCCGCTATCGATGACTTGTTGGGTAAGACTTCGCCAATGATTATCGACAGGGTAAGCTTCATTGCCTTGCTCGTCTTCCCCCAAAACTGGAATATAAACCAGCGTAAAAACCGCTTGTAAGGGTACAAACAGGGCGTCATACACTCGGCTCGGCATGCCGTTGGCATGGGCAAAATGCAAGACAGGTTTGCCCGTAAGATTGGATTTGGGCAAGAAGTCAAAATTTAGCATGAGTATATGAATAAATGAAAGAAATTATGGGGTATTTACCGATTAGCATACAATAAAAAGGTGCGATGAACGCACCTTTTTTATTAATCATTACCAACTTTGTTTACCGCATCTCGCCATTCTCGCCCGACAAGCTTTCATTCAGTGATGGTAAATCCACCGCCGAGCCGATACCTGCTCCAAGTTTGATGGCAAAGCGATCGAACAAATCTTGCACTGGGTCAACGGGTGTGTAATTCACCACGTTATCAAGGTCAAGTTCTTCTTCAATCGTTTCCAAGCTACCTGATTTGTCAGCAAGTCCTAAGGCAATCGATTGTTTGCCTGTCCAAAATAGACCCGTGAAAATGTTATTGGCTTCGGGGTTTTTTAGGCGGTCGCCACGTCCTTGTTTGACGGCGTTGATAAAGCTTTGATGCGTGTCATTGAGCACACTCTCGACGTGCTGTTCTTCAAACTCGGTCATCGGACGGCTCATGCTCAAGATATCTTTATATTCGCCAGCGGTAAAGGTGCGGTCTTCTACGCCCGCTTTATCCATTAAGCCTTCGATGTCATAGTTGGGCATAATCACGCCAATCGATCCCACCAGGCTGGATGGATTAACATAAATTTCATCTGTACCTGAGGCAATGTAGTATGCCCCTGATGCCCCAATGTCACCAATCACCGCATAGCTTTTTTTGTCAGGATGAGCTTTTCGCATATCCATAAGGGTCTGCCAAATTTGGTCAGACTGCACGGGCGAACCACCGGGCGAGTTGATGTTTAGCACCACCGCTTTGGCGTTTTCGGTTTCATACGCCTCTTCAATCGCTGCACTCACGTCCCGAGCATTGGCTTCATCGTCAGCACTGATGACCCCTTGCACGTCCACCACCGCAATGTGAGGTGTGTCCGCTCCAAAAGGGGTCATCTCGTTTTCGGCACTCGTGCAACCTCGTCCCATGATTAAAAAAATCATGATGAGGTAGCCAAAGGTCAGTAGCTTAAAAAAGATGCTCCAGCGTCTTGCTCGGCGTTGCTCTTCGATGCTAGCCATCAAAGTTTTTTCGAGCAGATGCCACTCACGCCCGCCCATCTGCTGTGCCACAGGATATTGAGCAGGTAAGTTATGATTTGGGTCGTGCTGATTATTAGGCGTTGGATTGGAGCTATTTTCGGGGGGTTTATTCGGGTCGGGTGGCCAATTTGCCATGATACTTCTCTTCGATATGACTAAAAAAATGCGAATAGTAATTGTCTAGTATGGTGACGGTCAAGGCGATATTCAATATTTGTTCGTTGTAATTACCTAACGCTACTTACTATGTTGCGTTACTGTCAATACTTCAGTGCTCGGTGTGGCGGTTGCATGAGGCAACACCGCAATGCTTTGCGGAGCGAGGGTTTGCATCAGGGCTTGCGAAGGTTTGGCTTGCGGGTTTAACCACAGTTTATCGGCATGAAAATTATCGAGTCCCAGCCCTTGGGCGTCATCGTCGATACACATAAGCGACCACAAATCCGCCAGCATCGGCTGATTGCTCGCATAGAAAATTTGTTTACTGTTTAGTTCACTGTTTTCGATCTGTACCGTACAGCCTTGCACCCGTTTGTCATGAATGTCCTGCCAACCTGTGACGATTCGCACCTGTAAGCTGGTCGCATAACTTTGCCATGATTTTCCAGCCGTACAAGGTTGTGGCGTCAAGGTGACGTTCTGATTGGAAGGCTTGGTATTGTCCCAGTCTGCTTGCCAATATTGATGAATTGGTATGGCTTTGTTCACCTCGCCAACCAGCTCGGTTAGTGCCAAGGTTGGCGTTTGCCCAATTACTCCTGCAAGTTTGTCAACGTCGTGACGACTTAACTCATCAAGCATCGCTTCTATCACCCGTTCACCTTGAGCGGTGTTAAAAAAGGAAGACACATCGGGGGCGTCTTTGCCAAAGCGTTGTTTGGGATAATAGGACAGAAGTACCCAATGCTCATACGTGTCATCGCCAAGTGTTGCTTTTAATTTTGCCAAGACACCTTCGGGCGACGGCTTTGGTGTGCTAATTAATACCGCCGTCACTTGCGAGCTGGCGGTATTCAGTGAGATTGGCTTAAGGGTTTGAGCCGTTGATGATGATGATGCGGTTGGCAATACAGCTGCGTTATCCGATGACAAAACAGAGTTGTCCGTCGTTTGTAATTCTGGCATCAGCCACCATGCCCCCACCGCCAAAATTAACATTGGTACACTGAACGTCTGAGAAATCATACCTTTCGGCAACAACAACGGCATGCTCGCAAGCCCAATTAACACCAACACCCCCGCCGAAATGTCGGCATGTAACCAGCCTGTATAATTGGCGAAGGCTTGCCAGTCAAACAGCAAACCATGAAACGAAGTTAAGATACCTGACACTAACGACCAAATACCATCCGCCAGCGTCGTCGATAGCGGATAAACCACGCCCGCCAGCAGGTTTAGTGGCACGATGACCCAGCCAAATAGCCCGATGGCAAACAAATTAATTCCAATTCCCCACAGTGACACCTTACCAAATAGCCAGATGGTGATGGGCAATAGAGCAAGCGTAATCCACAGTTGCAACTTAAAAAATTGCCAAAATGTCCGCTTTGCCCAGTGTCCAAACTCAAGGGCGATGCTGGGGTCATCTGATAGGCTGGCAAACTCGGTTTGGTTTTGCAGACGGTCACGCAACTGCGTCTGAGAAAATTGGCTCAGCGAAATATCATTACGACGACCATTTTGACCATTCGCTTCATAATGCAATCCATAAACCATGAGCAATGCCACAGCCACAAACGACAGCCAAAACCCTGCCTGCCACAGTACAAATATATCCTGCCATGCCATGATGACCGCCAAGCCGAGCAATACCTTAAGCACGGGTACGTCAATCAATAAATACCGCAACGATCCAACTGCGAGTAGCATCATTGCTGTGCGGACGGCAGGTACATCAAAGCCCGCAAATAGGGCGTATAGGAACGCCACGCTCACCGCTGTCCATAATCGAACTTCCCACCGAGACAATATCATAAACAACGTTGGGCGAAAACGGGTCACCAAGAACACCACTAAATTCGCCAGCAAAATCGCTAAAAACAACACGTGAGTGCCTGAAATCGCGAGCAAATGCGAGATACCAGCAAAGCGATATAGGGCAGTGGTGTCTTTATCAATCAAACTTCGGTCGCCTGTGAGTAGGCTTAGCGTTACTGCTTGTCCGCTTTGAGCCGTTGCTGACAGATCGTTATCCGTTTGTAATCGGTTTAAGAAATGCTGACGGAATACAAACCGCAATCCGTCGATGCGTTGGCGAAAGGTAGGATTGTCTAGCGTCGTGATTAGCGAGGGCGTAGCATTGTCTAATTTTAGCGGTTGGGCAGTGGCGGTAGCATGGCGAGTGGTGAGCCAGTGATATTCGTTAAAGCCCGAAGCGGTCGGTTCATCAATCACAGGGTGCAAGGCAAGGCGTAACGTGGTTTGCGATGCGGGCGATAATCCGTTTAACCATGCATCATCACTGCGGTAGGATTTGAGTAGTACCGTCAGTTCATTAGGTAATGCGGTGGGCAGGTTGACGTTCGATGGCAAAGGCTGTTGGGCAGGGGCTTGAGCGTTTTGAAAGGGTTGAACGACATCAGCTGGGTTTGACCCGCCTGCCAGCGGATTCTTATCGACTTCAACCTTGTTCGTCGCTTGATTTAATTCGGTAAACGGGCGAATGTCAGTGAGCGTTACCAATTGCCGATACACGGGCGGGTCGGCATCAGGATTGACTGGCTCTCGCCATATCTTATCGCTCAACCCAATGGGTGTCACCGTCGCCTCAACATAAACCGTTTGAGCAAGACTTGCTTCACTTATGGCAACTCGCTGAGCCATGCCATTTGTCAATATCGCCAGTAACACAAAGCCAAGCCAAACTAATTTTAACACCCGATTTAGCGGTGAAGCTTGGGTTATTGGGTTTGAGTTTGGGGCAGAATTGTTACGAATCGCAATGCATTTAGCCAGTTGAATGCGTCTGATGAGACATGTGATACCCATCATGCTAACCGCAACAATTAAGAGTAGCCAACTTACCGCAAGCCATTGCGAACTGGGTAAGCCAACACTCAAAGCGGTTATAGCATCGGCAGGAGTCGCCAATACTGCCAGCATCGTTAGCAGTGAGGCAATACCCGCAAGCCACATGGTCACGGCTTATCCTTGGAATGTAACGTTTGGCACTCTGGCATTTTACTCAGGCAGTTGCGGTTTTTTCTTTGGCTTCGGCAGAGGTTTGGTCGGATGGTTTAAGTCTGCTTCATCTAAGTCTACGTCATCCACATCAGCAGACGAAATTGGGTCGGATGTAAGGTCGTTTTGCGTCGTTGTCATATTAGCTTCAGTGGTGGCTGGGCGTTCAGTTTGGCTGTTGTTATACCCTTTCGCTTGTTCCTTCTGTGCTTCATCTGTCGAACCCAACTGCAACGCATCAAACTCGGCTTGCATCTCGGAATCTTCCTCCAAAACGACCTGTTTTTTAGCAGGGGTATTACTTTGCGAAGTGGCATCACCAGTTGGCGGATTATTGACGTTGCCAAGTAAGTTGCCCAGACCTAGCCCGTTATTGCCATTTTTTTCCGCTTTAAGTTGCTCGCTTTCTGCCACTGCGTCATTAAATTTGTCGATTTTGTCCTTATCAATCGCCACATTAACGGGTACGACTCGCTCATCTGATAACCGCCGCATCACATACTTTTTATGATGTGCCTTATCTTGTTTGGTTGGATTGGCAAATGATTTTTCATCAAAAATCATTTGTCCGTGCTGATTGATTTGAGCATATTGCATGGGTTCTGGGCGAGGCACAAAAAAGTCTTTGGGGTGCGTCAGCAAATGTTCAAATAGCATCTTTCCCAAATGCCGCCACTGCATGAATTTTACGTCTTTTGACCGCAACGCCACCATGAGGGCGAGCGAAAAGCTAACCAGGAGGTTAATTAAACCGATAAGAGCCACGCCAAGCAAAGAAATCGCAACCACCGTCCAAGTGACGTGCGACACGTCAGCATTAAAGATGCCGTGCGAGAAGTTGGCAGACGAAAAGGCAATATGGCGAATGTCGAGCGGTAAACCTAATATGTAGACAAGTGTGCCCGTACTTCCCAAAAATACGTCAAATAAAAAGTTGCCCATAATCGCCCCGAGGTTGCCCTCGACAAATTCACCCAAACGGGCAGCGGCATTTTTGGAGAAAACTTTGAGTAAGACACGGTGGCGAGCAATCCGCTCGCCAATGTGATTGAACACCGCCAAATTGTCGTAATACCCTGCAATCAATCCTGCCAAGAATAAAAATACACCCGCAATCGCTGCATGAAATAGAGCAAGCGAGGTAAACGGATTGAGGTCATGAAGCAGGTGGTCTGCCTTACCAAAATCAATCATTGGCGTGCCAAAATAACTCAGCCAAGCATACGAAATCAAAAACGCAAGCGGCATGGCAATCAGTACGTTGCCCAAAATCGCAATAAACTGGGTGCGAAAAATGTCGATTATGAGCTCAGAGAGTTTGGCGAGGCGGTGCGACTTTTTTCCTGCATTTTCAGAAATGGTCGAGGCAATGGCGGCGGCGGTCATGGCAGGTTGTTTGGTCGCCACTGTGCCATGCACCAAGTGAATGAACACGAAGCCCAAGCCATAAATCATGCTATACACAAACGCTCGCCCGAATGGTGAAAGCTCCAAGCTGTACGCCAAAATTTTTAACGTCGCCATAAACGCAATGATAAATCCGCCAATCGCTGCCTTTTTGAACATGGCTTTAAAGCCCGACTTATCGGTGCTGATGTAATGTTCACCGACTTTACTGGCGTTTTCGGTCATCTTTTGCGACAGCAGTTTGGTATTGGTATCGATGAGATAACGCACGCTGAAGCGACGTTTGGCACTGACGATAATGGCTCGGGTAAGCTCAAGTATCGCTTTGTCACGATCTTTGTGGTTGTCGGATACCAACTCGCTCAAAATTCTAAGCCGTTGCAAACTTTGCTCAAGCCTGAGCATCATGTTGGTTAAGCGAATGGAGATGCCCGTTTTGTAAATGCGTTTGCGGATGGTGTTGACAATGTCTTCGCATTGCTCAATCATCACAAGCAGAGGGGCGGGATCAATGTCATCGGCAGGGTCGGACGGCATCACGTCTTTTAAGGCATCAAGCTCTTGCGAATTGCGATAGGATTCGACAAACAACACTGTTTCTTCGTTTTGGGCGACAAAAGCGGCAGAATAATCGAGCATTTCTGGATAAGCCGCCATGAGGTCTGGGTGCAAGCCAATCCCGCTAATGCGATAGGATAAAATCACCATGGCATTCAAAATGTTGTTTTTAGCTCGGGCCACAAGGTCGGCGTGCTGTGAATCCACTTTGATTTTTTCAATCAATGTGTCCCACAGTTCATTGTCCACACTGGCAAGCCACGCTTCATCGTGCCGAGTATCGAATATATAATCAATCAGCTCGACAATCGAGGCTTCTTCGGGCAGATGCGGTAAAAACCGATGCGTAACAAGTTTGGCAAAACTACTGGAGAACGTCTGATCAGAGGTAATACCCGTATCCACATACAAGGATGTTTGGCGATACTGTTTAAGCAAAAGCATGGTAAACGCCGCTAAGCCCACGGCATACTCAGGATGCTTGTCAAGCACGTCAATCAATAATTCAACGTTGGCATTCGCTTGCTTTTGATGCTCAGGCTTTTGCGTGTGCGTCACCCGCAACGCATCAATCAGTCGCTTAAGAATCGCTGGGTCAGGCACATCGCTCAATGCCGTGATTTGCTGAAGTAAACGGCTCAAGTCGTCAAAAGTCGGTTTACTAATGGTGGGGTTAGCCCTTGGGGTGGTGGCGTCTTTTTCGGAGTTACGGCAGTCTACATCGCGTTTGGGGGACGGTGTTT
>JAAXIL010000203.1:0-8317 GCA_012270355.1 Psychrobacter sp. | reverse complement strand
TCAAACCTCCGCTTACTAATCCTGGTCTTAACCATAGTCGTTTTGGCTTATTTTACGGAATTAAGGCAGTCAAAATCGCTTTATTGTAACGAAGTTTGATGACAAAAATAGGGGGAATTTGTAGCAAAAAAAGGCAACCAAATGGTTGCCTTGATTATTAACATTAAAGTTTCGGGATGTTTAACTCACCTCAGCAGTAAAATAATCTAAGTCAAACGCCATGAGTGGCTCACTACCTGTCTTCACCATCTCAGCGTGAGCATGGATGCGAGGCAAGATGCGTCCGACAAAGAAATCGGCAAGTTTAAGTTTGTTAGCATAAAAAGCTCCGTCTTTGTTGTGAGCAGCTTCCACCATCATCGCAAACATAAACGCATAGCACAGATAACCCGTGGCATGTAAATAATCGACGGCACAACCGTTAATTTCGCTCTTACGCTCGCCAATGTTAGCCAGCACGGTTTTGGTTAAGGTTTCGATGGTGTCGGCAGCATCGAGCGTGGCTTGCTTGATGCCATGCTCGGCTTGCATCCCACCAATAAACTCACGAATTTCAGCTAAGAAATTCTCCATGTACTTACCACCGTTACGGGCGATTTTACGTCCGAGCAAATCTAATGCCTGAATGCCGTTCGCTCCTTCATAAATTTGTGCGATGCGAGTGTCACGCACGATTTGCTCCATACCCCATTCCCGCCCGGAGCCGTGTCCACCAAGCACTTGCTGGCAATCAACGGTAGCTTCTAACGCTTTGTCCGTCAAAAACGCTTTGGCGATTGGCGTGAGTAGGGCAACCCGACTGGCAGCCGCTTTTGCTGCTTCGGGGTCGGTGCTGTATTTGGCTTCATCAAGCTGCTTGGCAACATACATGGCAAAACAACGTGACGCTTCGGCATTGGCTCGAGCATTCAATAGCATCCGACGTACGTCTGCATGGTGGATGATGCTATCGGCAGGTTTCTCGGGGCTTTGAATTTGCGTGTCGCTGCGTCCTTGTCCTCGCTCAAGGGCGTAAGCGGCGGCATTTTGGTAAGCAAGTTCAGTGCCGCCCAAGCCTTGTAAGCCCATGGTTACCCGCTCATAGTTCATCATGATGAACATCGAGGCAAGTCCTGTGTTCTCTGCCCCAACCATCCAGCCTTTGGCATCGTCGAAGTTCATCACACAAGTGGCTGAGCCTTTGATGCCCATTTTATGCTCAATTGAACCGGCGGCGACCGTGTTACGCTCACCAAGCGAACCATCGTCATTCACGATAAATTTTGGCACAACGAATAGCGAAATGCCTTTTGAGCCTTCTGGAGCGTCTGGCGTTTTTGCCAATACCAAATGAATGATATTGTCGGTTAGGTCATGCTCACCACCCGTGATGAAAATCTTTGTGCCACTGATGGCATAACTGCCGTCCCCTTGTGGCACGGCTTTGGTTTTGATGATGCCCAGATCTGTACCAGCGTGTGGCTCAGTCAAACACATGGTGCCTGACCACTCGCCTGTATATAGCTTTTCTAAGTAGGTTTGCTTTTGCTCTTCAGAACCTGAAGCGAGCAAACACAAGGTCGCCCCAACGGTTAGGTTGGGGTATAGTGCCAGCGACTGATTAGTGGTAAAGACCATTTCTTCGGTCAGCATGGTCACCATTTTTGGGAACCCTTGCCCGCCATATTCGGGGTCACCGCCCAAACCAATCCAGCCTGCTTCGGCATATTGATTATAGGCTTCTTTAAACCCTTCAGGCGTGGACACTTTACCATCACCTAGGTATTTAGCACCTTCCTCATCGCCCGAGCGGTTGACTGGCAACAACACGTTTTTGGACAACTTTGCCATTTCCTCAAGCACCATGTTGACGGTATCCATGTCCACATGATTGAGTTTTTCGTTAGATTGCCAAAATGACGGGGCATCGAACACGTCGTTCAACATAAACCGCATTTCGTCGAGTGGGGGATTATAAACTGCCATAGTGTTTCCTAATGATTAAACAATTAAAATTGGGATGTCGATTAAAATACAAACTCTTCTACGTCCATATCCATCAACACTTCAGAGCCTGAGTCGATGCGAGCAACATGAACTTTGGTGCGTGGCAACAATTTCGCAAAGTAGAACTGAGCGGTTTTGAGTTTGGCTTTGTAAAACGCATCGTCTGAGCCATTGTTGATGTGTTGCTGTGCGACTGCTGCCATGCGAGCCCACAAATAAGCAAGGGTGACATAGCCACTGTAGTACATATAATCAACGGCTGCTGCCCCCACATTTTCGGGGTCTTGCGTGGCTTGCATGCCAATTCGAGAGGTCAGCTCGCCCCATTCTTTATTGAGTTTGGCGAGCGGACGCACAAATTGTCCCATGCTGTCGTCGTCTTTATGCGACTCGCAAAACTTATGAATCACTTTGCTAAAGTTAGCAAGCAGTTTGCCTTGTGAGCCCAGCACTTTGCGACCAAGTAAATCAAGCGATTGAATTTGGGTCGTGCCTTCATAGATGCACGAGATAGTGGTATCACGGATATTTTGTTCCATGCCATATTCAACGCAGAATCCGCTACCGCCCAATACTTGAACGCCATGCTTGGATGATTCAAAACCCGTTTCGGTCAAAAATGCTTTGCCGATAGGCGTGAGAAGTGACAACATTTGATCGGCATATTTAACCGTATCGGCATCCATATTGCTATCGCCTTGCTGTGCCACAATGTCAGCAAATTGCGACATATAGATGATTAACGCTCGACCGCCCTCAGCAAAGGCTTTGGTGGTGAGCAGCATATCCCGCACAGCAGGATGCACAATAATCGGGTCGGCAGGTTTGTCGGGGAATTTTGCACCGCCTAAAGCCCGCATTGCAAGGCGGTCTTTAGCGAATGCGAGTGCCCCTTGAAACGCATATTCAGAAGCGGTGACGCCTTGAATTGCCGTGCCGATGCGAGCCACGTTCATAAAGGTAAACATACAGTTTAAGCCTTTATTTTCAGGACCAATTAAAAAGCCTGTTGCCCCGTCGTAATTCATTACGCAAGTGGCAGAGGCTTTGATGCCCATTTTGTGCTCAATCGAGCCACAACTCACGGCATTACGCTCACCGAGCGAACCATCATTATTCACCATAAACTTTGGTACGATAAACAACGACAACCCTTTTGTGCCCATAGGGGCGTCTGGCAGACGAGCCAACACGATATGGATAATGTTATCCGTCATGTCGTGTTCGCCTGCCGAAATCCAAATCTTCGTGCCGTTAATTTTGTAACTGCCATCGCCTTGCGGTTCGGCTTTGGTGCGTACCAGCCCCAAGTCCGAGCCACATTGCGGTTCGGTCAAGCACATCACGCCCGACCATTCACCACTGACCAAATTGGGTAAATAGCGGTTTTTTTGCTCTTCTGTGCCGTGATGTTCAAGCGTCGCTATCGCTCCTTCAGACAACCCTGGATACATGGCAAACGACCAGTTCGCCGTGCCAATGATTTCGCTCACCGCTGAATTGAGCGAAGTTGGCATATTTTGTCCACCAAACTCTTCTTCTGACGTCAATGCCGTAAAGCCTAGCTCGCAATACTGCTTGTACGCTTCCTTAAAACCTTTTGGCGTAAAAACTTGTCCATCTTCAAAGCGGCAACCTTCGGCATCGCCACTCATGTTGAGCGGGGATAATTCGTTTTGGGCGAAACTACCAGCAGTTTCAAGATAACTGTCCACAATGTCCGCTTCCACATGCGAGTAAGCAGGGATTTGTTGATAGTGAGCTTCACTGTCGAGCACTTCGTGCATCACAAACTGAAGATCTCGTAATGGGGCGTTGTATTGCATGGTGATATCCTTATGGTATTAAACTATAGGAGAACAAAAAGTTGAGGGTGCAAGTCGATAATCGCAACAATTGTATTGCTATTTATTTATGTATAAATACGTTGACAAAATTTAGCACAAAACCCCCATCTGCCGCAGGGTTTTTCGGTATATGGGTGTAAACTAATGGGTCACGAAAAGGCAAGGTAGACTTTAAGGCAATATGCTGAAAAGTAATGCAGGGGGCATAAAAACTTTTTTTTGCACAGGCAAAGATACTACTTTAAGGAGTTCTTTTTAAGTAAGTCAGTCGCCTCACGAGCAGACATGGGTTTGCCATAGTAGTAGCCTTGTGCGTATTCACACCCTAGTTTTCTGACCAAATTGGCTTGAGCTTCGGTTTCTATACCTTCAGCAATCACTTTCATGCCCAAGCGATGGGTCATGGTCACAATGGCTTCAACAATGTCACAATGCTTTTGGTCGTGAACAATATCATCAATAAAACTCTTGTCGATTTTGACGTAATCAAACGGATAATAATGCAGATAGCTTAAAGAGGCATAACCCGTGCCGAAGTCATCGAGTGCCACGCTAAGCCCCATATTCTTTAGGGCATTGACGGCATCCACGCTGGTGTCATCTTTAATCATCAGAGACGACTCAGTCATCTCAATAATCATCTTAGACGCATCAAAATTTGGATGCGTATGAGCCTTGTCTAAAGCTGACTGCAAACTGGACAAAAAGCTAGGGTGACGGAACTCCGATGCATCGGTGTTGATGCAAACATTAACTGAATGATTCATATCAAGCCAAGCAAGGATTTGCGTGGTGGCTTGATTCAGCATTTGTTCGAACAATTCAAACGACAGTCGAGATTCGATGATGGTATGGATAAATTGAAAAGGAGTGAGTAGTCCGCGAGTAGGATGGTGCCAACGCACCAGCGTCTCAAAGCCTGCCAACTGTCCGGTTTGCAGTTCATATTTGGGTTGATAATAGGCAACAAACTCACCGTTTTCTAATGCCCTGCGAATCTGAGCTTCAAGCTTTAGGCTGGGTAGGGTTTCCATGCCAAGCGAGGTATCATACCATACCACATCTTGACCTTCGCTATGTTTGGCAAAGTTCATGGCTTTTTCGGCATTGCGTACCAACACATCCATCTGTTCACCATCTTTAGGGTACACACTCACGCCCATCGAAATGTGCAGATAGACTTGCTCTTCACCTGCTCCAAACGCCATTTCAAACTGCTGCATAATTTGCTCAAGAGCATCTCGAGCCATGTCAGCGTGTTTGCATTCAAATAGCATGGCAAAATCATCCACGCCATAATGTGAAAAGATTTTTAAATTCCCAAGTGCTAGACGCCCAATGCGATTAGCCAATTGATTAAGTAAATCGTCAATGACCGCTTCATCCAATGCATTCAAATATGCCCGAAAGCGGTCGATATTAAACCTTACAATCACCAGCTCTTGATAAGTCTCAAGCAAATGATCTGCAAGTTGTGACATAAAAAAAGTGCGATTGGGCAAGCCTGTGGTTTGGTTAAAGTTCAAGACCTTTTCAAGGGTACGTTTGGTTGCCATAGACCCTCTCACATCGCGAATTGCCCCTGCATAATAAAACTCATTTTCTACGTCAACTCGCCAAACGGTGATGTTGGCATCAATATAGACATCATAGCGGGTATGGCAAGAAAACTCGCTAAAAAAGTAGTCTTCAATTTGAAGATTATTTTGCAGACGGTGGATTAGGGAATAAGGTTGATGGCTATTGGGGTCGTGGGTGACCATTGCCAAGGGCGACCTGAGCAACTCATCTTCGGTATATCCCAAAATCATGCTCAAACTCTCATTCACCCACACAAAACACCAGTCCGCATCTAAGATAAATATGCCTTCTTGCGAATGAGTGCAAATTTTCGCCAGCACTTGCGATTTGAGGTGTGAATCGATGAGATTGGTCATAGAGGATGGCTAGGAAAATAATTTATTTTGCTGAATTTGAAGACAGGTTTTTGAGCTAAGTTGGTATGTATTAAAATAAGGGCTGGTTTATGGACACGATAATAAAACCGACGATAATAGCAATAAAACACATCTTGATGGCAAAAAGCTTTTTATCAAGACGAACTTTTAAGATAATTTCGCACAAGCATTCAACAAACTTAACGCCACAACAGGGGCGGTTTCGGTGCGAAGCACCCGCTCACCAATTTGCCAAGGCAAAAAGCCTACTTGCAATGCTTTTTCAATCTCGCTATCGGACAATCCGCCTTCTGCTCCGATTAACAGTTGTATGTGCAGGCGGGGCTTTGCCGATAAATGAAGTTTACTTTGAATGTCGTTCATGCTCACTGGCATAGATTTTGTCATCGATTGCTGACGATTAGGTACTGCCAATACCAACTGTAAATCAGCAGGCGTGTCTAGAAGGCGTTGATAAAATGACTGATGCAATAAATAGTCCGTCTCATCCGATGCCTTGCCGTGACTACCTGCCAAAAACTCGTCAATCGGGATAGGGGAGATCACAACAGGCGGACGATTGAGTCCACATTGCTCACAAGCAGATAGGGCGACTTGTTGCCAGTGTGCCAGTTTTTTATCAACTTGATGCGACTTTAAGCGAACTTCGCCATGTTCGCTCGTGAGTAGTTGAATCACACTTGCCCCAAGCTCAGTAGATTTTTGGATGACATAATCCATGCGGTCGCCTCGGCTCATCACAATGGCGACATTGCTAGCGATGGGTGCGGTGCGATCGACGTCATGATGCTCACCGAGCGTGACGTTAGCGTTTTTTTTGTCGATAGCAGTCAAGGTTACCTGACGCTCGCCCCCCAAGCCGTCAAATAGCACTGCCTCATCATCAACCTTCGCCCGCAAAACTTGACACCAATGATGGCGGATAGAATCGGGTAGGGGTAAGGTGTCGCCAATCTGACGATGAGCTAAAGGCATGACTTCATCAACCAAATCAGTCTCGCCGTGCGGATAAAAAAAACGTCGCATGGCTAACGCTCTGCTCCGCTGGTCAAACCCAACGCCTCGACCAGTTGCTGACTTGGCGATACCTTGTTCATGCTATAAAAGTGAAACGCTGGCACGCCCTCACTCATCAAACGCTCGCACAGTCTTTGTACCACTTCAAAGCCAAATGCACGAATGGCTTTGCGGTCATCGCCAAAGTCTGCCAGTTGCTTACGGACATAACGGGGAATATCCGCCCCCGTACTATCGGCAAAGCGGATTAAACTGCTGGCATTGGTGATGGGCATAATACCTGCCACAATCGGATGGTTGGTGGTGTCGATGCCGTGTTTTTCTACTGCATCTCGCAAGTGCAAATAGCTGTCGGCATTATAGAAAAACTGGGTGATGGCGTTGTTTGCCCCTGCTTCAAACTTGGCAACCAAATTTTGCACGTCAAAGGCAAAACTCTTAGCTTGCGGGTGCATCTCAGGATAAGCGGCGACCTCGATGTGAAAGTCATCGCCAAACTCATGGCGAATAAACTGTACCAAATCGAGAGCATAAGGCAACTCACCCATGTCTACTTGACCCGACGGCAAATCGCCTCGCAGTGCCACCAATCGGCTGATGCCCATACTGCGGTATTCTTCAAGCAATGACTTAATGGCATCTTTGCTATCGCCAATGCACGAAATATGCGGGGCTATTGGCGTGTCGCTTCGCTTGTGTAGGCGTTTGACGATGTCCAGGGTGCGATTGCGAGTCGTACCGCCCGCCCCATAGGTGACCGAAAAGTAGGTGGGGGCAAGGTTGTTTAAGGTGTCGAACGTTTGGCACAGCTTATCGACTCCTTCATCCGTTTTTGCAGGGAAAAACTCAAAAGAAAATGTGGTCATTGGATACGCCTTAGTACTTATATTCTTCAGGCTTAAACGGACCTTCGACAGGCACACCAATATAATCGGCTTGCTCGTCAGTAAGTTTGGTCATTACGCCATTGAAACCTGCTACCATTGCCGCCGCCACTTCTTCATCAAGTTTCTTCGGCAACACCTTAACGTAAAGGTTGTCAAAGCGGTCATCAACAGGCAATTCGCTAAACTTTTCTTCATGCAGATACATTTGAGCCAACACCTGATTGGCAAATGAGCCGTCCATGATGCGAGAGGGATGCCCAGTGGCATTGCCTAAATTCACCAAACGTCCTTCGGCAAGCAAAATTAGATAATCGGCATTGTCCGTCGTCGGCTCGCCTGAGCGGTAGATTTGATGCACTTGCGGTTTGACCTCAACCCACTGCCAGTTGTCCCGCATAAACTGGGTATCAATTTCGGTGTCAAAATGTCCAATATTACATACCACTGCCCCAGATTTAAGGGCTTTGAGCATCTCGCTATTACAAACGTGATAATTACCCGTCGTCGTCACAATCAAGTCAGTATCTTGCAATAAGGTTTGATTCACACCTTTGCTTGGGTCGACGTCAACAAATGGGGAGACGACTTAACAGCGATCCCTACAGGCTTGCTTAGGCAACTT
>JAAXIL010000029.1 GCA_012270355.1 Psychrobacter sp. | reverse complement strand
CGTTATACGGCAAGAAACTTCAAGAGATTAGTAGTATCAGCCTCACATCCCCAAAAAATGTTCTTCAAGCTGACGCACAATAAACGGCTGATAATAACTCGGCAAATCGTGAGCCATGCCTTCAATGGGTACGAAAGTTGCCCCTTTAATGTCCTTTGCCAATGCCTTACCCTGCGAAAACGGCACCAGTCCATCTTCCGTACCGTGCATAATTAAAGTAGGTACGCTGATGGCATGGCTAAATTCCTGCATAGATCCAGTGGCTAAAATGGCATGCATCTGTTGCACCGTGCCGAGCGGATAAAAACACCGATCATAACGAAGCGTCGCCAAATCTTTGACGCGCGTCGCATCATAATGACCATTCGAAACAAAATTGCCAATAAAGCATTCGCTGTGGGCCACGACGTCATCTTTAGCATGGGACGCTGGGCGTTTAATCAGCGTATGCAGTTGTTTAGGTTTAATCGGTGCTAAAAATGGGCGGTTATTTGTCGTAAATAGCAGTGCCAATTTGCTTACTAAATGTGGATATTTAGCGGTCAAAATTTGAGCAATCATACCACCCATAGATGCTCCAAGCACAAATGGTTGCTGTAGTTTTAGCGTTAAAATCAAACGAGCCACGTCGTCCGCCATGTCAGGAAGCGTGTAGGCAACAGAGGTTGAGTTTGCTCGTCCCACGCTCATATTGAACATAGCAGAAAACGTTTTAAATGGTGGTAAATCGTCTCGTTTAATTTTGCTGGATAACCCAATGTCCCGATTATCAAAACGAATGACGTAAAATCCTGCGTTAATCAAACGGGTCACAAACTCATCTGTCCAAAAAATAAGCTGTGAACCTAAGCCCATAATCAGCACCAATGGCGGATTTTCAGGATTACCGCCAATCTCGACATGCAGATCAATGTCGTCTTGATTGTCGGCATTTAAGTAGGGTAGGGGATTTAAAGAAACTTGTGCATACCACATAAGCGAACTGATGGGCGAGGATTGCCAGTCAATGCCATGCCGATGCAATTTGTCAGAAGATGAAGCAGGAATATGATTGGACATGTCTTAAATTTCCATCATCTCAAAATCATATTTGCCGACGCCACACTCAGGGCACGTCCAGTCATCGGGGATGTCTTCCCACTTTGTGCCTGCCTCGATGCCTTCTTCGGGACATCCCAACTCTTCGTCATAAATCCATCCGCAAATGACACATTCCCATTTTTTCATGCTTAATCCTTTATAAATTTCTGCAACTTTGATTGCTTTGGTGATACAAATGTTGTCAATTATAGCAGGTGCGACGTTCGGTTAAAAAATTACCGTAATCAATGTTAAGATGTTCAAACAAAATATAAATCAATTTCGCATCCAATTTCTGAGGGTAAATAATGAGCCAAACTGCCACATCTAAAAATAATCATCCCTTTTGGGACATTATCCGCACCGTGCCTAACTTTCCTAAAGAAGGCATTGATTTTTATGACATTACCCCACTTCTTTATGCTCATGTGGATGCAGTGATTGATGCGTTGCTCGACGCACTGCCTGAAGGTTTGCTCGATGAAGTCGATAGTTTGGTGGGGATTGAAGCACGGGGATTTGTGTTTGCCAGTTTGCTGGCGGGTAGATTGGGCAAAAGCATGATGTTACTCAGAAAACCAGGCAAGTTGCCCCCGCCTGTCGCCAACAAAGCCTATGCTTTGGAATACGGTAGTGACACGTTAGAAATTCAAGAAGGGTTGCCGTCCGCCAAGGTGTTATTGGTAGATGACATTTTAGCAACAGGGGGCACGCTCACTACTGCCCTTGAGCTTTGCAAACAGGCAGGGCATGAAGTAGCAGGGGCGTTGGTGCTATTGGATTTAGTTGAACTGCACGATCCATTCCCTGTACCTGTTTACAAAGTGTTGGATGGTTAAGGTAATATACGGTTAAAGCATTTAAGCTAAAATCTTAAACCATTGTTCTGAGCACTTTCGCCAACTCATCCCGAGCTTGGATAAATCCTTCGATGCCTTTTGGTAACAAAGTTTGCGTGATGCGGTCTTGTTGATAGGCAGTGTCAAACTCGGTTTCATTAAAACTGACTTTGGCAAGCTTGGTAGCCGATGCGGTCTCAGGCGATAATTGTCTGACTACGGTGTTATTCATGTCTGCCAATTCATCGAGCAAAGCGGGCGAAATGGTGAGTAAATCGCATCCTGCTAATGCCAAGATTTGCTGGACACTTCGGAAACTTGCCCCCATCACCTGCGTGTCATAGCTGTGTTGCTTGAAGTAGTTATAGATATGCTTCACCGATTGCACGCCCATGTCTTCGCTGACTGCAATGTCATCACGATTTTCATCACGTTTCTGCCAATCTAAAATCCGTCCGACAAAAGGAGAAATAAGCGTCACGCCCGCGTCAGCACACGCTACCGCTTGGTGCTCACCGAAAATCAAAGTTAAATTGCAATGGATACCTTCTTTTTCTAAAATTTCAGCCGCTTTAACACCTTGCCAAGTCGCCGCAATCTTAATCAAAATTCGCTCAGGGTCGATGCCAGCTCGTGAATAAGCGTCCATAAATTCTCGGGCTTTGGCAACCGTTGCATCCGTATCATAGGATAGCCGTGCATCCACTTCCGTCGATACCCGTCCGTCAATAAGTTTGAGAATGTCGCACCCAACTTGAATGGTCAGATTATCAATGACATTGTCAATCATCTTGTCGCCATCGTTTGAAAATCGATTTAGGGTGTCGGACAACATGGCTTGTTTGTCGGGGTGGGTAAGGGCTTTGGTAATAAGGCTGGGATTGGTGGTCGCATGAACAGGTTTTAGGCGTGTGCTGGCTTGCAGGTCGCCTGTGTCAGCGACGATGGTGGTCATTTGGCTAAGTTGATCGAGAGCGGTCATGGGTGTCCTATTTATTTTGAGATATTTTGAAATTGAAGTAAATTAATTTAAAAGTCGAACAAGTGGCTTTGTTTGCAGGCTAGTTAGAAAGATTATACAAGGCTCAAAGGCGTTCACAACCTAAATTTTACCCTCATTTATCCAAAAACGCATAAAAGCGATGGTTTGCAGGCATAGAATTTTGCTATAGTAATTGTACGAAACAAGCATAGCTGATTAATTTTTTTAAAAATCCATTCTAAACATCTATCCCAAATATGAGCAACACTTCTAATAC
>JAAXIL010000142.1:7374-15984 GCA_012270355.1 Psychrobacter sp. | reverse complement strand
GCCCCCGTCATCGCAAACAAGCTTTGCACTTGACGCTGAGCATTTTCGGTTGCCATCTCTAGCACATCGCCTTCACAGGCTTTTGCCAATACTTCAGCTTTGCCTGACACTTGAGCTTGTTTAAACATGCCCGAGTCTGGCTGCATCAGATTAAACAGCCCCGTCTGCATATCATAGACCTCAATGTCTTCTAAAAAGACCTCAAAGATTTCAGCAGCGGGTAAGTTTATGGTGATATTTAAATCTGCATCGGAAGTCACCTGCGGCTCGCCATCCTCATTGATGGGTAAATCGGCTTTGGGAGCGACCGTCACATCTGCTGGCGTGAGCTTTTGCAAATCCACGCCTGCCAACACCCGCCCATGAGCCACAAACAAGCCCTTTTGTTCATCTTGCCACAGGGCATACCAGTTGCCTTGTTTTTGCGTGGTAATAATGGTGTCCACGCTATAGCCGACCGTTTGCAATCGGCTCATTTCTTGAATTTCGGTAATCACACCATCTCGAGTTACTACCTCGATATCAGGCTCTTCTTGAATTTTTTGATATAAAAAACCTGCCCAAATTGCCAACGCAATAAGCCCGAGAATGAGCAACCAAACCAACCACTTAAGAGACGTCTTTGGCGAGGATTTAGGAGTAGAATTGGAGATGGCAGATTAGCAAGTCAAAAAAACGACTATACCTGACCAAGCCCTGCCAATACAACCGTATTTATCAACAAAATTAACATTGAGCTAAAAAAATAAAACACCCAAACGACTGATATCGTTTGGGTGGTATAAGAGAGCTTTTAAAACCTTTTTACTTTTTGACGCTTGGTAGCAGCGAAGGTTTTGAAGTGAGGCAACTACCAAAGCTTAAGTGCCAAGTTATTGTGAGATGACATCCACCCCTTTTGGTGGTGTAAATTTAAACTGGCTATCAGAAATGCCTGAATTAAGCTTAATGTTCGAAAACTTGATGCTGGTGGTTTGTCCAAGCGAATCATTCAACACCATCATGACTGGTTTGCCACCACTAAAGCTGACCGATAGACTTTTGAAGTTTGCATTGCTGGACTTCGGATACAGCACATAATAGTTTTTATCGCCATTTGGCTGAGTGATTTTGAAATTTTTGGCGATTTTGCTTGGGTCACCCGACAGTAATAAGGCAGGGGTATTGCCCATTTGTGTATCAGCATTTTGCTTTGTGGCTTGCTCTAAATCTTTGTCGTATATCCAAAGCGTACTGCCATTTGCCACAATCAACTGCTCAGAGGGTGAGGTGATGTTCCAGCGGAATTTACTCGGTCGTTCAACATGCATCGTGCCTTTGAACGTGCCATTTTGAGCCGACAATTTGCCACCACTCGCTCCTTTGGTGGTTTGGGTAAAACTTGCGGTCATGCTTTTGGTATTTTTAAGCAAATCATTTAGGCGTTTGGCAGCGGTCAAATTATCGGCAGCAGTAGCCGCAGTTGCTGTTTGGGCGACAGTCAGCATAGCGACTGGGCTGGCAACCAAAGCCACAGCCATCAAGGTACTTGTCAATGTTTTGTTAGTCAGTGTTTTTAAAGGCTTCATACCCATGTCCTATCATTTATTCAAAATCAATAATAAGGGCGGTTATCAACTAAACAGCAACATACCGCCCTCACTCCATGCAAAAAATTGTGCCAGTTTTTTTGTGACACGGCTAGATAAGATTTGCAAGCAACACTACCCTGATGTTACTCGTTTATCACCATCGCTTATTGATTATTAGTTGACCTTTTTAGTGGGTATATTTATTTGGTGGAAATATTTGATAGTTGCTATGCTTATTAAAAAATCCAAAACCACAACGCAAAAAACCCCTGCCAAATGGCAAAGGGTTTTATGTATAGCTTAGACGCATAACTTAATTAAAGTTATGGCTACTTATGATTTAGGCTTCTTGCACCGAAACATAACGGCGGTTAAATTCGCCTTTGCGGTCAAATTTCACCACGCCATCAGTCAAGGCAAACAAAGTATGGTCACGACCCATGCCAACATTATCGCCCGCATGAAATTCAGTGCCACGTTGACGCACGATGATGTTACCTGCGACCACTTCTTGACCACCAAATTTTTTAACACCCAAAAATTTTGGGTTTGAATCACGACCGTTACGAGTTGAGCCTGCGGCTTTTTTATGTGCCATGTGTTAATTCCTTCCAGTTCATTCAGTTTATATATTCATCAACAAGTCAAGATACGCTAGCACGACTTGCAGAAATAGATTCGATTGTATAGTTTTACCGAAAATATTTCATTCATGACGAGGCAGACGAACGATGATGTATAGGCAATACTTCAAGCGAGTCTAACACAGCCATGGAGGAAATAATAAAGGTAAAACTTAAGCAGTGATTGACTTGATTCTAAGCTTTGTGTACCACTGACGATGCCCTTGCTCTTTGTGGTAATGCTTACGACGCTTGTGCTTTACGATGCGGATTTTTTTGCCACGACCGTGCTCTACCACTTCGGCTTCAACCGTTGCCCCTTCTACGACAGGCTGACCGATTTTTACGCTATCGCCATCAACCACCATCAAAACGTCGTCAAAGGTAATGGTTTCGCCCACTTCAGACTTTAACAGTTCAACATTTAAGACTTCGTCTGTCGTTACTCGATGTTGCTTACCGCCACTTTTGATTACTGCGTACATAAGATACTCCAAAAACCCGTCTACCGTGTTTCTGTCAATCCTAAATATTACGCCATCACTTTGTTAAGCTCACTCGAAGTATTAGCTATACATCTTCGCTCGCTTGCCTCGTGATGACGAAATATTAGAATAGCCAGTTCTAGATAAAATTGAACAAGCCAAACATAACAAAACACTTGGGAAGGCGATACGCACTCGCCTTTTCCGTCAAACGGTATCGACTGGGATAAAAAATAGTTCTGATTACCAACACCCTAGACCGTCATATAAGCAAAATGCCAGTTATTGACCAGTCATTGATTGATAATCGCAAAATTTGAAGGCGAGATTGTACGCCGTTTTTGCCTTAAACTCAAGTTTATTTTCTCTTTTGATGTCATCCTTGTCTGCTGGCGATGATTATGAAAAATTTGACGGCGATTAACAAACTTTGCTGAACAAGAATTATGCTATAGTTTGGCAAAAGAATTTACCACTGACTTTAAGTTTCTTATTTTAAGTTGCTTGCCTGTTTATTTATATGTAATTTATACAATATATGATGTCTGCCCAAACCGCTTCCAATCAAAATCCTAATTCTGACGCTTTGCACTCACCCTCACCCAACATACCTACTTATGCCGACATTCAAGCCATCGTCGCTGATGATTTTGCGATAATGGATAAGCAGGTTTTTGGCAGCCTAAACTCTAAAGTACAATTGGTGATGAGTGTGTCGCAACATGTCATCAACGCAGGCGGAAAACGCATGCGTCCACTCATCACCTTGCTGTGCTCTCGGCTGTGCGTTGATAAGCAGTCTCAATCCGCCATGCATTTGGCGGCGATTACCGAGATGTTGCATACCGCCACGCTTGTGCATGATGACGTGATTGATGAATCGGGCATGCGACGGGGTAAGCCTACCGCCAATGCCACGTGGGACAATGCAACGGCTGTATTGGTGGGCGATTATCTGATTGCTCGAGCGTTTAATTTGCTCGTTGGTTTCGATAGCATGCCATTGCTTAGGCTATTTTCGGATGGGACGTGTGACATTGCCGAAGGTGAAGTCAGACAATTGCAACATCAACACGATCCCAATGCCACTGAGGACGACTATCTTAAAATTATCGACGGCAAAACCTCTCGGCTGTTTATGATGGCGACCGAAGGCGTTGCCATGTTGCATGGACGAGCAGACTTGCAAGCCCCCTTAAAAGCGTTTGGACAACACTTTGGTAATGCGTTTCAGATGATTGATGATGTGCTGGATTACACTGGCGATGTGGCAACGATGGGTAAAAATGTGGGTGATGATTTGGCAGAAGGCAAACCAACCTTGCCGACAATCACTGCCCTTCGTCTATTAAAGGACGCTGATCACACCGCTTACGACCGTTTACGAATTGCGGTGCAAACTGGCAAAGTGGACGACGCTGAGGCGATTATTAGGCTGGTGCAAAATTCGGGGGCGTTGGATTACTGTCGTGAGCGAGCATGGGATGAAACTCACTTGGCACAACAAGCGTTAAACAATTTGCCCGCCGACATACAAGACAGCCCTTATCGGCATGGACTTTGGCAACTGACGGAACTTGCGATTGGGCGGATGGTTTAGGTTGATTTCTCTCCCCTCTATTTAATTTTGCTTCAAGTTCTTGCAAGGCGATATGCCAAATCAGCATGACAAAATAACATTTGCTGGGTTTTCTGAGCTGTAAATTCATGTTACATTAGGCAAGGTTGTTATACACTAAATTTGTATCCTGCAACCTTTAAAACACCTATAAATAATCATTATTAAACAACCTTGATTCTACCAGTCACGCCCTTAGTGACTTTTTTTTGTTGTTATATTTTGCTGTCATACGTTTTGGATTATTTGCTTCTTTTTTATCCTCGCATTTTTCATATTTGAACGTATCGCTATCATCGCTTGAGATTCTGCCATGTCTTCTCCTTTAACCTGCTTACCCTCTCGTCCAGCTGTACAAACGACCAACAACCGTCAAACTACTGTTTCATTTATTTTTCGACCTCGCTCTATGGTGCTGGCTCTGATGTTTGGACTAACCACCCTGAGCATGACTGGTTGCGACCGCTTTGGTGGTGACGAAGAAGCGACAGCAGGGGGTTCGGCAGCAGCCGCACAGCAGATGCCCCCACCTGTGGTCAACGTCGTGCCTGTGCAGTTTCAATCTGTACCGCTCACTCAAACCTTTTCGGGGCGAACGGTGGCGTATCAAACTGCCGATGTGCGTCCACAAACCACGGGTATTATTGAAGAAGTGATGTACCGTGAAGGCAGCATGGTGCAAAAGGGTCAGCCACTATATCGCATCAATTCCGACGATTACAAAGCCTCAGCAACAGGCAGTCAGGCAGCGGTTGGACAAGCCAAAGCCCAAGTGGGTACGGCAAAAGCAGCTTATAATAGTGCGTTGGCAAATCTTGCCTCGCAAGAAGCGTTAGCCGAACAAGCCCGAGTTGATGTCCAACGGCTAAAGCCGTTAGTTGGGATGCAAGCGGTGTCTAAACAGGCGTTTGACCAAGCAGTGACCCAATATAAAACCGCTCAGGCAGCGGTTGCCAATGCTAAAGCTGCGGTGAATCAAGCACAGGCAAACATTGCCAGCTCAGAGGCAGGGGTGGCTACCGCACCAGCCGAACGTGCCGCCAGCAGCACCAGTCTCCATCGCCCCTTCGTGACTGCACCGATTTCTGGCAAAACTGACTTGTATCAAGTGCAGGCTGGTTCCTTGGTGAGTGCAGGACAAGCCACGCCACTGGTGACGATTTCCAAACTCAATCCGATTTATGTGGACATTAGCCAATCATCCTCTGATTTGCTTAAGCTCAAACAAGAACAAGCCAACGGCACATTGCAGGCGGGCAGTACTCGGGTGGAACTTGTGTTAGAAGACGGCACAACCTATCCCGTATCTGGGCGATTATCGCTTGCCGAAGCCAAAGTGGATGAGGATACTGGCTCAGTCACGCTCAGGGCTCAGTTCCCGAACGACAATTATTTGTTGTTGCCAGGCATGTTTGTCAACGCGAAACTGACGCAAGGTATTATCAGTAATGCCGTCTTGTTGCCACAAAGTGCCATGATTCGCACTCCGCAAGGCGACACGCAGGTGTATGTGGTCGAAAATGGCAAAATTGCCGTGCGTCCCGTGACTGTGGAAGGCACCTATCAAGGGGATTGGGTAGTGACTGATGGACTGACCGCAGGGGAACAGGTGGTAATACAAGGCGGATCTAAAGTCAAACCCGAGCAAGCGGTTGACGCCAAACCCTATGTGCCAGACGCTTCTCAGACGCCATCAGGACAGCAATCAGCACAGCCATCAGGACAACCAAAACCGTTAGGGCAGTCGTCGCCATCACCAACTAACCGTCCTGCTACAGATTCTCAAACTGCCACAACCCCTAAAACCAATCCAGATTCTTAACCCATTGACTGGTGGGCTTATTTTTCGATGCCCATTTGGGCAAACTTAAGCCACCAGTTAGCAAGGAATTGATATGTCTCGTTTTTTTATCAACCGTCCAATTTTTGCGTGGGTTTTAGCTTTTCTTGCCATGCTCATGGGCGTTTTGGCAATACTCAACCTGCCTATTGAACGTTACCCTCGTATTGCACCGCCGACCATCACCGTCAATGCCGTCTATCCTGGGGCAGATGCCAAAACCGTCGAAGATTCGGTGGTGCAGGTCATCGAACAACGCATGAAAGGCTTGGATGGCTTGATGTATATGTCATCAACCAGTTCATCGAGTGGTACAGCCAGCGTCACCTTGACCTTTGAAAATGGGACAGATGCCGACACGGCTCAAGTTCAGGTGCAAAACAAACTGCAGGCGGCAACCAGTTTGCTACCCGAGTCGGTGCAGCGGCAAGGGGTGAACGTCGCCAAATCGTCGGGCAGTTTTATGACGGTGTATGCGTTTATCTCCGAAAATAACAGCATGACAGACCGAGACATTGGTGATTACGTCAACTCGACCATTTTAGATCAAATCAGTCGGGTTGAGGGCGTGGGTGATGTGCAGGTGTTTGGCTCATCGTATGCGATGCGAATTTGGTTAGACCCTGCCAAGCTGCGGTCATTTGAGCTCATGCCGTCGGATGTGGTGAATGCCGTGCGGGCTCAAAACGCTCAAGTATCCGCAGGTCAACTTGGGCAACTGCCTGCCGCCAGTGACCAACAAGTGATTAACGCAACCGTGACCGTGCAAAGTTATTTGCAAACGCCCGAAGAGTTTGAGCAAATTTTGCTCAAAACGGATGCAGCAGGGGGGCAGGTGCGACTAAGAGACGTGGCACAGGTCGAGCTAGGTGCAGAAACCTACGGCACAATTGCCAAATATAACGGCAAACCTGCCTCGGGGCTTGGCATCTCGTTGGCCACAGGGGCGAACGCCCTTGAGACCCGAGAAGCGGTTGAAACCCGCATGCAGCAACTTGAGCAAAATTTTCCCGTGGGATTAAAAACCGCTGTTCCTTATGACACCACCCCGTTTGTCACCTTGTCGATTGAGCAAGTGGTGCATACCTTGTTTGAAGCCATCGCCCTCGTGTTTTTGGTGATGTTTTTATTCTTACAAAATTGGCGAGCCACCATTATTCCCACCCTTGCTGTGCCCGTGGTCATCTTGGGTACGTTTGCGGTGCTGTATGTGGCTGGGTTTACCATCAACGTGCTGACCATGTTTGCTCTTGTATTATCGATTGGTCTGCTGGTTGATGATGCCATTTTGGTGGTAGAAAACGTTGAGCGGATATTAGAAGAAAACACCTACAATTCGGTGAAAGATGCCACCATCGAATCGATGAACGAAATCAGCAAAGTCGTCATTGGTATTGCCCTAATTCTGTCTGCGGTGTTTTTACCGATGGCGTTTTTCGGTGGCTCGACAGGGGTAATTTATCGTCAATTTTCTATCACCCTCATCACCAGCATGGTGCTATCAGCAATCGTTGCTTTGGTGATGACCCCTGCCCTTTGTGCCAGTTTGCTCAAACGGAGCAAAGCTCATGATGATGCACACCGCTACTCAGGAATGTTTGGCTGGTTTAACAAAGGGTTTGATAAACTGTCTCGAGGCTACGAGCGATTTGTCGGCAAAAGTTTTAACGTGACATCGAGATGGCTATATGCCATTGTTTATGTGGCGATCATTGCTGTTATGGCACTTATTTTTACCCGTATTCCAAGCTCATTTTTGCCCGAAGAAGACCAAGGCATCATGTTAAGCCTGGTGCAATTGCCTTCAGGTGCAACTGCCGACCAAACCGAAGCGGTGCTTGATAAGGTGCGAAATTATTACTTTACGCAAGAAGAAGCTAACGTTGAAGGCGTGTTTACAGTCACAGGTTTTAGTTTTAGTGGCACGGGGCAAAACATGGGTATTGCCTTTGTACGCCTAGCGGATTGGGACAATCGACACGGTGACGAAAATTCTGCTCAAGCCGTTGCAGGGCGTGCGATGGGCTATTTCATGAGCCAAATCAACGAAGCGAGTGTCTTTGCTATTGTGCCGCCTGCCATCAATGAGCTTGGTAATGCCACAGGGTTTAACCTCATGTTGCAAGACGCTGGTAATTTGGGGCATGAGGGCTTGCTTGCTGCCCGTAATCAATTGCTTGGCATGGCTGCACAAAGTGACAAAGTCGTCGGCGTGCGTCCCAACGGACAAGAAGATGCTCCACAGCTAAAACTTAACGTCAATCAAGAACAAGCGGCAGCTTATGGCTTACCTTTTGCCAACATTAATGGGGTGATTTCGACGGCTTGGGGCGGTGCGTATGTCAACGATTTTATAGACCGAGGTCGCATCAAACGGGTGTATGTGCAAGGCGAGCCGAACAGTCGTACCAACCCTGAGTACATCTGCAAATGGTATGTTCGCAATAACAGCGGGCAGATTATAAAGTTTTCG
>JAAXIL010000142.1:0-7364 GCA_012270355.1 Psychrobacter sp. | reverse complement strand
GGCAGCTCCTACCCGCTCCGGCATTTTCAAACCCAGAATGCCCTTCTGGCTCCCCCCGGCTGACCCGTTATAACAGCCTACCTTCCATGAACCTGCAAGGCAATGCCGCCCCTGGTTTGAGTTCAGGCGATGCGATGACGGCCATGGAAGAGATGGTCGGTCAATTGCCTGAGGGTATCAGTTATGAGTGGACAGGCTTGTCCTTAGAAGAGCAAAAATCAGGGTCACAAGCCCCCCTGCTCTATGCTTTGTCGATACTGGTGGTGTTCTTATGTTTGGCAGCATTGTATGAGAGTTGGACGGTTCCCGTTGCCGTGTTGCTCGTCATTCCGCTTGGCGTACTTGGGGCAGCGTTGTTTACTTGGCTACGCCAGTTTGCCAATGACATTTATTTGCAAGTCGGCTTGCTCACCGTCGTTGGTCTCTCTGCCAAAAACGCCATTTTAATTATTGAATTTGCCAAAGAATATCAAGAGGCAGGTTATTCACTCAAAGAATCGGTGATGACGGCAGCCCGCCAACGTTTGCGACCCATTGTCATGACCTCGCTTGCCTTTGGCATGGGCGTTGTGCCATTATTCCTCGCCACAGGTGCAGGTTCGGGTAGCCAAACTGCCATTGGCACGAGTGTGCTGGGTGGGGTGGTGAGTGCCACCCTGCTTGGTGTGTTCTTTATTCCGATGTTCTACATTTGGGTGCGGTCAATTTTTCCTTATAAGCAGGACAATCAAGGGGATGACAATCGACCGAATGATGGAATGAATGAGCCACGTACGCAAACGCAAACGACCTCATCCCAACCTGATAATTTTGGAAATAATTTGAATTAACACTGATTTTGAATTAACACTGATAAAGTTAGTGATAAAAACAAGCAAATGAGCAAACGCATGAGCAATCAAACCATCGGTCAAATAGTGCCAAAGGGCATCAAACTTCGCCATCTTTCAATGGCTATATTGCCTGTATTATTGGCGGCGTGTAGTGGTTTGCCCCCAGCGGTCGAAACCACGCCCATTATTGCAAAACCCAGCATACCCCTTCAAGGGGCGGGCTACGAGGTATATGGTGCTAATCAAGTGCCATCCAGCATGGCAAGTGTGCGGTGGCAGAGTTTTTATACTGACCCAAAATTAGCTACCCTCATCCAACTGGGGCTAGATAACAACAAAGACATTAAGCAAGCCTTGCTAGCCATCCAAAAAGCCCAAGCTCAATATCAGATTGTTGATAATCGGGATTTGCCCAGCCTTGGGGCAAGCGGAGGTTACACCCGTTCGGCAACCAATGCGGTGTATAAAAACCCGAACAGTGGCTACAGTGGCTACAGTGCCAACCTTGCTTTATCCAGCTATGAGCTCGACTTTTGGGGTAAAGTGGCGAGTTTGGAAGACCAAGCCCTGCAAAGTTTTTTGGCAACCACCGCTGCCAAAAATGCGGCTGAGGTGAGCTTGATTGCCAACATTGCCAAAAGCTATGTCAATTTAAGCTATCAACTCAAACAACTCGAACTCGCCAGCAAAACTCTCGAATCTCGAGAGGAGTCGCTACGCATCACCACCGCTCGCCTCAATGCTGGTATTGATCCAAAGTCGCCTTCATTACAAGCCGCCGCTTCGGTAGAAACCGCTCGCATCGCTGCTTTAAATGCTCAAAGTAATGTGTTACAAGCCAAAAATGCCTTGAAGTATTTGATTGGTGTGCCCCTTGATGAGAGCTTGATGCCCGAACCTGCGGTGACGAACATCACCAGTCAAGCGATCATGAGTGCAGGTTTGCCAAGTGAGTTGTTGTTATATCGCCCTGATGTGTTGCAAGCCGAATATCAGCTGAAAGCAGCAGGGGCGAACATTGATGTGGCTCGTGCCAATTATTATCCCAGCATTAGCTTAACAGGACGCTTAGGCTATTCCAGTGGCGACTTAGACAATTTATTTAGCACCGACACCCTCGGTTGGTCATTTGGACCTTCGATTAGTGTGCCTTTATTTGATGGGGGGCAACTCGATGCCAACTATGAAGTTGCACAAATCGAACGTGATCAAGCTCTCGCCAGCTATGAGCGGGCAACTGAGACCGCATTCCGTGAGGTCAGCGATGTGCTTGCCAGTCGTGCCACCCTCGATGCTCGCCTTGATTCGCAATATCGCTTACAAAAGAGTTTCGATGAAATTTATAACATTTCCGAAGCCCGTTATATTGCTCAAGTTGATGATTATTTGAGTGTGCTTGATGCTCAGAGGTCATTATTTAGCACTCAGCAAAGTATCTTAGCACTGGAGCAAGAACGACTTATCAATCAAATTGAGTTGTATCAAGCCCTGGGCGGTGGGGCTAATTTAGTCGAGCCGATTGTCATTCCAACCGAACAATATCCCAACGTCGTTGACATCCTCACCCCACAAACTGCTGAACAAAAGGCGGTAGAGGCAATCGAAGCGGCAAGTGCCCCCGTATTGGTTACTGCCGAGCAAGCGGCAGTGATTGAGGCTGGAGCACCTGTCACGTTGGTGCAAGATGAAGTGGTTGAAACTGTCGATTTGGATGCTGACCCCTCGCCTGAAGCTTTGATAATGCAACAAACCAGCACCGAACTGCCTGCCGGCACAACAGTGGTGGAGGACAATGGCGACGCGTATATCGTGCCTGCTGAGTGATATTTAATTTATGATTCAACCAAAAGCAGACGTGACTATCGCTTTTACGGACGGGGCTTGCAAAGGCAACCCGGGCATCGGCGGTTGGGGGGCATTTTTGACCTTTGCCGATGGTCAAACAGCAGAACTGTATGGCGGTGAAGCGGAAACCACCAACAACCGTATGGAACTGATGGGGGCAATTATCGCCATTGAGCAAAGCCCTGCCAAGCACAAATTAGAACTTTGGACCGATTCCAGCTATGTCAAAAATGGCATCACCCAATGGATTCATAATTGGAAACAAAAAGGGTGGAAAACTGCCGGTAAAAAACCCGTTAAAAATCAGGATTTGTGGCAACGCCTTGACGCCCTGCAAACTGGACGGGATATTGACTGGCATTGGGTCAAAGGACACGCAGGACACGTAGGCAATGAAAAGGCTGATGAATTGGCGAATTTAGGCGTATTGTATCCTGACGGTAAAAAAGAGGGTAACCCAGACGCTGAAACCAATACGCCATCCCAAGATTTGAGCGTAAAAAAAAACACCAACATTTAAGCCCAACTTCTGCCATGACCAATTCAACGAATTCAAACGCATCGCCTAATCTTTCTGATTCCTCACATATTGCTCCACTCCCTTCTGCTCAGTCTTCATCCGAGGATTGGTTAAACACTGACCCGCTCGGGCTTGATGACGGTTTTGTAGATAGTTTTGATGAAAATTTGAACGGCGACATGAGCGAAAATGACTCTACTTTGAATACTCAAGACACATACGCCCCTTTTAATGGTGACACCAGCCGAGCCAACCCCAATTTTGTGCCTCTTTTACCAAAACCTAAGCATCGAGGCAGACCCGCTCGCCAATTGATTATGGACACTGAAACCACAGGACTTGATGCCCTAAATGGTGACCGCATCATTGAAGTAGGTATTGTTGAGTTGGTCGGACGCAAATTCACGGGGGAAAAACTGCATGTTTATATCAACCCCGAGCGTGGTATGGATGAAGAAGCCATCCGTATTCATGGTATATCGGAAGCGTTTTTGGCCGACAAGCCGACGTTTGACAAGGTTGCCAATGAACTATACGAGTTCATGCTTGGGGCAGAGATCATCGCCCATAACGCCCCATTTGACATGGGTTTTTTGAGCATGGAATTTGGCAAAGTTGGGCTTAAGAACTTTGCCGAACAAGTGTCCGTAACCGATTCGCTGGTCATGGCAAAACAGCAATACCCGGGGCAGAAAAACACCCTGGATGCGTTGGTGCGTCGTCTGAACGTCGGTAAGATGGATCGCACATTTCACGGGGCATTGTTGGATGCCGAAATTTTAGCCGAAGTCTATTTGGCGATGACGGGCGGTCAGGTATCGCTTGCTATCGAAGAAGATGCGGGAGGCAGTGAAGGTACAACGCACACTACCTTTGAGCATCTCGCCAACCAATTGGTCGCCTCGCCCACTGCTTCAACCGAACATTTAAAATGGGTCAAGGATTTAGTGGATGAATATCCTGCCCTTAAAGAAGTGCAAAGCTTATCGCCCGAACCATTGACATAAACATCATAATCACAATAAACCCCATAACCTTTGCCACTTATTGAAATCACACCGTTTTAATGCGAGCAAGCACCGACTTATCTTGAACCAGTTGCAAGCCGTGCCTAAGCATGGTGTAATAAGCCACACGACAATAATTTGCATGGATTGACCTCATTATGACTGAACTTGTTGCCACATCCCCCGCAACCGAACGCAAACAGCCAACGGGTTCGTTAAGTTCCACCAACTTTGATCTACCGTCTTTATATTTGCTTCGCCCCGAGATTAACGTCGTATTAGACAACGCGGAAACGCATCTTAGCGAATTCAATGATGACGAAGAGCAAGCCCCGCTATTGCTTGACTCTATTGAGGTGTTAGGTCAGTTAGCAGCCATTTTGGATTTGATTTCCCTTGCTGGAGGCAGTGACTTAGCTGAACTGTTGTCCGCAAGTATGCAGTCGCTCTATGATGCGGGCGACAACACCAATGACGATCTGATTTTGAACATCTCAGAGGGCATCATGACCCTTGATCGATATATTGAGTTCGTTCTGCTTAAAGAAACACTCGAGCCGTCGTTATTACTCCCTGTCATTAATCGTTTGAGCGAGTCAATAGGACGCACAAGTGTCGATGCGTCACAATTCAACAAGTCTGACAAAGGCAGTTATCATAATATCTCAATTGCAAACCCTGAACAGAATTACGATAGTGTCGAAGATCTAGGCTTGGATGGTAATTTACTAGCAACCGCTTACCGCTCGGGGCTAAATGTTGCTTTAACAAAAAAGGATGCTACTCTTACGGACGAAGAGAAGCAAAAACTACAAGCCATGGCAAGTGCGTGTGCGATGGTTTCGGCTCACTCTAAATCGCTGTTTTGGCGTGCGGCAGAAGCAGTGACGCAAAATCTGGCTTCAGCCCTGCCTTTATCAAATCCGCAAAAACGCACGTTGGTATTTTTGGAACAGCAGTTCAAAAATTATTTGCCAGCTAACGACAATCGCTTTGCTGATTTGGTGAGTTTTGCTTGCCAGCGTGATAATTCTATTGCCGATGCCATCAAACAAGAGTTTTCAAGCAGTCGTCTCAATGACAGCCAATTAGATGAGCTTAAACGCCATTTGTTCGGTCCTGACCGAGAGGTGGCAAATAAACTCAACACACTGATTCAAGATGAAATCAGCTTAATTAAAGACAAAGTGGATGCTTTGGTGCGTGGTGATAGTAAAAATCCAGCTGCGACTGAAGCCAACCAAATCGCCGAAAAGCTTAACAATTTGGCATCGGTGATGCGGCTACTCAATATTGACTCAGCCACTGAAGCCTTTACGACTTCGGCAAGCCATGTTAAAGGCTGGCAAAATCCCACACCCGAAGACTTTGACGCCTTGTTGACATCCTTGATGGTGGGTGAAAATGAAGCGATTTATATGGCGAAATCACACACACCTGGTTCAGTGATGCAACCTTTACACAACAGCAAAATTTCGGTCTATCAGCTAGACACTGCTTATGACACTTTAGTGAGCGAAAGCCGCACCGCTATTGCAACTGTTGAGCAAGCCATCAGCGACTATATTGCCGATGATGACAAGGATTTATTAAACCTCAACAACACGCCAGAGATGATGCGACAAGTGGCGGGGGCAAGCAGTTTCTTAGGTTTGACCGATGAAGCCAATATGCTTAGCCGTTTAGCAACCTACATGAATGATCAAGTACTTGAAAATCGCCTAACGCTAACTGATGAACAATTGGCGGATATGGCAGACGTCTTAATGGCGGTGGATTATCATTTAGAGGGCTTAGAGCAAAATCACCCTGTTGGTAGTCACGCCATGCACATTGGACATCAAAGTTTGCAAAGCCTGTTGGTTGCATAAGTAGATTTATAATTTTACAATTTGATGATTTAGTAATAAAGGCGGTGTTGACCGCCTTTTTTTATGACTATTTTTTCTAAGCCTTATTCGCCATGAGTTTAACCCCCGTTGATATAGAAAACCTACCCCTAGCTTTGCAGAAGCTGGGCATATCTGACCTGCCTCAGTCAATACAAAATCGTATTCAACTGGTTGATGCCTGTTTGCCACAAACCCAATGCGGATTGTGTGAGCACCCCGATGGTTGCCTGCCTTACGCCCATGCCATTGTAGTGCATGGCGAGCCACACAACAAATGCGTACCCGGTGGGCAGCCCGTAACGGATGCCATCGCTCAACTTTTAGGACGTGAGAAGTTGCCAGCCACCTCTTCCAAATGGTCTATAGACCCCGTTACACATCGTCCGCAAGAGGTGCGAGCCATCATTCGTGAAGATGATTGCATCGGTTGCACCAAGTGCATTCCTGCCTGCCCTGTCGATGCCATTGTCGGCACGGGAAAGCATATGCACACCATTTTTACCGACTTGTGTACGGGGTGCGAATTGTGCCTGCCCCCCTGCCCCGTTGATTGCATTGACTTAGTGCCCATTGACCGTCAATTAAGTGAAGAGCAACGGATTGCCGAACAACATCATTTAAAAGAGCGGTATCATACGCACCTCAATCGAGTCGCAGAACAGATGGCAGATGCGACGCTCGATAAACCTGTGGTTAGCGTGGTGCAAGCCGAGCTTGGCAGTGTTATTCATAACAAAGTCGAGGTATCTGAAGATGATGCGAAGCTTGCCATTGAGTCAGCAAAACTGCGTACCAAAATCAAAAAGTTGGAAAAACAACTTGCCGTTAGGGATAATCCTAAGAAGCGCACTGAATTACATACCCTTCAACGCCAGCTTGAGACTTTAGCCGATAACTAAAAAGCCAGCCATGACAAAAAAACCTATCTCGAAAAAACCTGCCATTAAAAATAAAACAGCCGACACCCCCCCTTCACGGCGATTACCCAACCGCAATGTTTACCCTTTTTTTCAAAAGCTCGCCGAGACGATTGATGAGCCAGTCACCGAGTTGGAATACGCCAGTACGTTTGAATTGCTGATTGCCGTCATGTTGTCCGCACAGGCAACCGATGTGAGTGTGAATATCGCCACGAATAAACTGTTCCCCGTTGCCAATACGCCCGAAGCAATTTTGGAGCTGGGCGAAGACGGGCTAAAGGATTAAATCAAAACCATCGGGATATACAACTCTAAAGCAAAGAATGTGATTAATACTTGCAGTCACA
>JAAXIL010000127.1 GCA_012270355.1 Psychrobacter sp. | reverse complement strand
TTTTCTTGGACGGGGTAACGCAAAATTTCTACAGTGGAAGCGTTATTAGTCGGGGTTGTACTATTATTGGTATTGGTATGAGGCTGTGAATTCTGACAGCCAGTCAGATTGCATATAACAACGGCACAAATCACACTTAATCGTAAAGCATTCATTGATAAATTTACCTATAATAAAAACGAGCTGGGTAGCATAAAATGATTTTTTTCTCAAAGCTAATATGTCACGTCTATTATCCAATTCTATTGTCTTAATTTGATAGCACTATCATAGAGAACCCCTATGGCAAAACCCATCCACTTCTACGGCATTCACGCCATCAACGCCTTATTAAATCAACGTCCAACCGATGCCCTGCAACTGTTTGTGCAACAAGGGCGAGACGATGAGCAAATCACTAGCCTGATCCAAACGGCTGAAGCAATGGGCGTGAGCGTGCAACCCACCAGCAAAGACAAGCTCACCGCTTTATGTGACAGCCCTCAACATCAAGGCGTGGTGCTAAATGCACGTCCTTTAAGCCCTGCCGATGAGTCACTTCTCGACCGCCTTGCCCAAAAAGACGAGGCGTTATTTTTGGTGCTGGATCAAATCACTGATGCTCACAACCTCGGGGCGTGTCTTAGGACGGCGTTGGCGATGGGCGTGGATGCGGTCATTTGCCCCAAGCATCATTCGGCGAGCCTTACACCTACTGTAGCGAAAGTGTCAGTGGGGGCGATGGAAGTCGTGCCTGTGGTTGCCGTCACCAATCTTGCTCGCACCTTATATAGCCTTAAGCAAGCAGGCGTATTTGTTTTCGGCACGGCATTGGACGACACGGCAAAATCTCTGTTTGACGTGACGTTTACGGGCAAAGTTGGCATCGTGATGGGCTCAGAAGGAGAGGGGATGCGACGCTTAACGAGGGAAACATGCGATGAGCTAATTTATATCCCCATGCAAGACAATCCTACTTACGCTCATGTAGGCTTTGATAGCCTCAATGTCAGCGTAGCGACAGGTATGGTGCTGTGCGAAGTACGTCGGCAACGCCTTGTGAAATAGCGTTCTGAGTGAGTCGTGGTTAGCACGGAGCGGGCGTAACCCGACTGGCAAGAGGTCTGCTATCATCGCTTCTTGTATTCGATACCCATTGAGCATCATCATGGCAGATAAACCCAGAGTCGCCCGCTACCAAGCCGACCGCACCAACCAAAAGTTTTATTTTTGCCGTTTGGCATGTGTCGAGGCTGGCAAAGCGGTGGACAAACAGCAATATCAAGCCCACTGCGAAACCGCCATTTTCCATTTGCATGGGGCGTATTTGGCGTTTTTACAGGAGCTGGCTCACTTTTATAACCTTGACACTACGTCGCCAAGCCTAACCAGCATCGAAACGGGGCTTGCGAGCAAAACCCTTGTGTCCCCCGAAATTGAACGCCTTAAACAATCCAAAGAGCAGGGCATACTTGCCAATGTGCTCAACGCCTTCAAACGTTGCCAATACGCCCCAACGCCCGAGCAAGGATTAACCACCGAGCCGAGTGCGGACTTAATCGTCAATGTGGTCACCATGTCCAATCAATGGCTACCCGACGAGCAAACTATCAGAGAATGGCGACAACTGATGATGACGATGGTGGACGAAATGCGAGGCGGAATGGTGGAGTATTGAGCCCTGACTCATCCATTTTTAACCATATAAATCTATATTATGCAGCATAATGCTCTCTATCATCCTGCCTAAGCATACCAGTACATTGACCTTAAACCGCACCTTGCCCGCTAATTTAGCGGATTGGCTCACCACGGACGGCTCACTCACTGCCATGCTTGAAGCAAGGGCAGGACAACCGCTGATTGTCAAACGCACCTTTGAAGGCTACCGCCCATTGTCGCTGGCTCAAAAAAAACAGTTTGGCTTATCAGGTGTCAATCTTAATCGACCCGTGCTGGCGTGGGTGCGTGAGGTGCTGCTATACGGCAACAGTGACGAGCCTTGGGTACAAGCCCAAAGCATTTTTCCGCTAACAAGCCTTCGGGGGGAAGCCAAACGTCTGCAATATTTGCAAGGTACGCCCATCGGTTATGTGCTTTTTAAACGTCAAACCACTTTGCCGAATTCCCGCACCATTTGCTACACACCCGAGGGATGGCGTCGACAAACGTTGTACGACTGGCACGGACGAAAATTGTTAATTGGTGAAACGTTTTTGCCAGCGTTTGAGCAAAACTTGTCGCATTCCATGTTAGACTAATTCCGTCAGTAAACTTTCCTCTATTCACCCAAAAAAGGACTTATTCATGTTCAAAAATGTATCTATCCAAGACTTTGACCCTGCTTTGTTTGATGCTATGCAAAGCGAGAGCAAACGTCAAGAAAATCACATTGAGCTGATTGCCTCAGAAAATTATTGCTCGCAAACCGTGATGCAGGCTCAAGGCTCAGATTTAACCAACAAATATGCCGAAGGTTACCCTGGTAAGCGTTATTACGGGGGTTGTGAAAACGTGGACGTGGTCGAGCAGTTGGCGATTGACCGTGCCAAAGAGCTGTTCGGGGCAGAATATGCCAATGTGCAACCGCACTCGGGGTCGCAGGCAAACTCAGCCGTATTTTTGGCGTTGCTTGAGCCAAATGACACCGTGCTGGGCATGAGTCTGGATGCAGGTGGGCATCTTACGCACGGTTCGCACGTCAACTTTTCGGGCATCAACTACAAGGCGGTGCAATACGGCTTGAATAATGAGACAGGCGAGATTGATTATGAAGAAGTCGAACGCCTTGCCAAAGAGCACAAGCCTAAGATGATTATTGCGGGCTTTTCTGCCTACTCACAGGTGGTGGATTGGGCAAAATTCCGTGAAATAGCCGACAGTGTGGATGCTTACTTACTGGTCGATATGGCTCACGTGGCAGGCTTGGTGGCAACTGGTGTTTATCCAAGTCCGGTGCCTCATGCCGACGTGGTGACCACGACAACGCACAAAACCTTGCGAGGACCTCGCTCAGGCTTGATTTTATCCCGTGATGATAAGCTTGCCAAAAAGCTCAACTCTGCGGTGTTCCCTGGCAATCAGGGTGGACCTTTGATGCACGTCATTGCTGGCAAGGCGGTGTGTTTTAAAGAAGCCTTGCAGGATGATTTTAAGACCTACCAACAACAAGTTGTGAAAAATGCTAAGGCGATGGCAGAAGTCATTCAAGAGCGAGGTTATGATATTG
>JAAXIL010000116.1:2195-3210 GCA_012270355.1 Psychrobacter sp. | reverse complement strand
GGCAAGTAAAACGTCTTTAGAAGAAGTTAATGACTATGCACGGTGATGAGACACTCTTAAGCTATGCAATAGCCAATTTGCAACATTTAAATGTGGTTGAAGCCACAAAGAAATTGCGTAATCACTACCCTGACTTGTCTTTAACCGACGCTCATGAAATTTGCTAACAATCTCAAACCAAAAAGGTAATCTAATGACAAACCCTAACGACATTCAAAACACCACCAACCTCAAAAACAGCTCAACCTGCTTTAACAAACCCATCGTCGGCAAAAAAACCGACATTCAAAACCCTGAGCTTTGGGACTTCCCTATGGATTACCCCATGAGCATCATTGGGCATGAAGGCGAACATGAGAGCCTACTTAATGAAATCAAGCTGATTTTAGGCACGCAGTTCCCTGATTTTGACCTTGAAAGCATTCAAGTGAAGCCTTCCAAAACAGGGCGTTTTTATTCTGCCCGTGTCAATTTGCACTTAACCAATGCCGAGCAAGTCAATGAGCTTTATGCCAGCCTAGATGATGCCAAAACCGTAAAAATGGTGCTGTAGTTTAAACGCTTTAATGCATTCCAGCACTATAAACAACACGACCCCTAGCCCACTGGCTGAGGGGTTCTTTTTTGCAACCCAAAAATCACAATCAATAACGCCACCGCCTGCACTGCCAGCAAGGTAATCACCGTCCATGTCCATTGCCCATGCGTATAAGCATAGCCACACGCCCAAGCCCCCACCGTACCGCCTGCATAATAGCTCATATAATACAGCCCTGATGCCAGCGAGCGACCTACGGTGACGTTATTTGCGATATAACCAATGGTTGCCGATTGGGTGATGAATACGCCTGACGACATTAACGCCAAGCCGCCAATTATCCAACCAAGCGGATGAACAAGTGTAATTATTACGCCCACAGCGGACAACAGCACCGCCAGCACAATCGACACTTTTACACCAAGTTTTGCAATCAAACGGGCTGACAGAGGCGTGATGATTACGCCTATTAAATAG
>JAAXIL010000116.1:0-2185 GCA_012270355.1 Psychrobacter sp. | reverse complement strand
ACTTAATTGATACGGCGGGTCAGCAAGGTGCAGGTTGATAAAGGTGAAACAGCCCACAAGCGAAAACAACACACAAAACCCTAGCAAACTTGGGGCGATGACATAACGGTTTTGCAAGTGTGAAGCGAGCATTTTTAGAGAAGCACGCAGGTAGGCATTAGGCACAAAATGCTGAGATTTGGGTAAGGTGCGTGCCACCCAAACCGCTCCAATTATCGTCAGCACCGCCATGACCACATACGCCCACCGCCAGCCTATCCATTCGTGCAGATGCCCTAAAATAAACCGTCCTAAAAACCCGCCCAAAACCGAGCCTGACACATAATAGGACATCAGTTGCCCGACCGATGAACTTTCATATTCCTCACCGATATAGGCGATGGTCACCACCGTGATACCTGGCACAGCAACGCCCTGCAAAAACCGCCAAATGGTCAGCTCAAACACGTTATTGCCCGTGGCAATCATGCCCGTCGGTATCGCCAAAAACACGATAGACGCAATAATCACCCCTCGCCTGCCAATGGCATCGGACAACATTCCCCAAAATGGCGACAACACTGCCACGCTTAGAACCGTCGCCCCGACTAATGAGCCAACTTGCACCTCGCTTGCCATAAATTCACGTTGCAAAATGGGCAAAATCGACTGAATGGAATACACCTGCAAAAACGCCACCACACCGATGAGCATGGCGGTAAATTTTATGAGAAACGTAGCGGTACGTTTTACAGGTATTGTAGATGGCGTTGAACTAAACGCATCTGAGGGATTTGATGAAGGTTGCGACACAGTGGTTATCTTGTAGTTACCCTAAGGATATTTTTTGATGATAAAAACTCATCACTGTACGCTTATTTTGCGACCATTACTTTAATAAAAAAGTAAAGGAAGCCATAATATAGCCTGCGTCAAATTAAATCGCTATGGTATCAGGCTCGCTTGAAGAATTATGAATATATTTGACGTTGGCTATACCTAATAACACACTTACTGCCCTAAAATCTCACTCCGAACAATTTCTGCCCCAGCACTCAAAGCTCGCAGTTTGCCTGTCGCTACTTGACGAGACAGGGGCGTCATACCACAGTTGGTGCAGGGATATAAATTTTCGGCATCGACAAATTGCAACGCCTGACGCAAAGTGTCGGCGACCTGCTCTGGCGTTTCGATATCGTTGGTTGCCACATCAATAGCCCCAACCATCACCTTTTTGCCTCGAATCAGTTCGATTAAATCCATCGGCACGTGCGAGTTTTGACATTCGAGCGAGACGATATCGATGCTGGACTGTTGCAACTTTGGAAACAATCGCTCGTACTGTCGCCACTCTGACCCCAGCGTTTTCTTCCAATTATTGTTCGCCTCGATGCCGTAGCCATAGCAAATATGCACGCCTGTTTCGCATGACAAATCTTCGCAGGCTCGCTCTAATGCCTCAATGCCCCAGTCGTCCACGTCGTCAAAAAAGACGTTAAATGCTGGCTCATCAAATTGCACAATGTCCACGCCTGCCGATGCCAGCTCTTTTGCTTCTTCATTCAAAATTTTGGCAAATTCCCATGCTAATTTTTCACGGCTTTTGTAATGGGCATCGTACAACGTATCGACCATCGTCATGGGTCCTGGCAATGCCCATTTAATCGGCTTATCGGTCTGCTGACGCAAAAATTTCGCATCATCGACAAACACACTTTTTGGACGACTGACTGCCCCCACCACCGTTGGCACGCTCGCCTCATAGCGGTCACGGATTTTGACCGTTTCTCGATTGGTAAAGTCCACCCCATCTAAGTGCTCAATGAACGTGGTGACAAAATGCTGACGAGTCTGCTCACCGTCGCTCACAATGTCGATGCCTGCCTGCACCTGATCATGCAAGGATAAAATTAAGGCATCTTGCTTGGCTGATGGCAATTGTTCATCGTCCACAAGCCAAGGCGACCACAGTTTTTCAGGCGTTGCCAGCCAGCTTGGTTTGGGCAAACTACCAGCGGTTGACGTGGGTAATAATTTTAATTGTTCAATTCGTTCGTTCATATTTATTCTCTTGATTTCATTTTCTCTTAAAGTCAGGTTCTCTTATAATCATGCTCGCTTGCGTAAGATTAAATCATCATTGACCGAAAATTGGCATGTTGATTCCCACTGCTTAAGCGTGTCAGCATACGGCTTTAAGAAGGTT
>JAAXIL010000120.1 GCA_012270355.1 Psychrobacter sp. | reverse complement strand
GGCTTGATTAGCTCGACAATTAAACCCCTATCATTCCTCATATTTTCAATCACAACCCATAAAACCTAAGCCCATAAAACACCGCCATGCTTAAAATAATCACCAGCATGGTATGACGGGTGAGGACGCTACACACAATGGCAAACACGCCTGCCCAAAAATAACTGCTGTGCAAAATGTCCATAAATCCGCTAGCAGCATTGTCCCCTGCCCCATGCTCGCCAAGAGTGGGCAATCCTGCTTGAAACATGATGGGCACAAACATGGCGGTCAACACGCATGGGGCGGTAAAGGTGAGCATGGTTTTGACGGTGTCATTGAGCTTAATGTCAATTTTTCGGGTGAAAAACGCATAGCGAACTGCAAACGTAATCACCGCCATCATGACAATGGCAAGCGTCAATTCATATCGCCCCGTTCCTGCCGATATTGTTGCCATGAAATCTGCCATTAACTATCCTATTTTTTTAATTTTATTTGAGTTTGGTTTTGATAGCCTAACCAGAATGAGTCTGGTACTAGGCAAACGAGCGATGATGTATGCGTCATACTTCGAGCGAGTTTAACAACGTACCCGCTCATTATGTGCGAGCTATCGAAAACAAACCAACCGCCATGCCGATAAGTGCCGACAACAACAACCCCTGCCCCACACCAGCGTAAGCAAATGCCAACGCTGACACCCCACTGCCAACCGCCGCCATTAGCACGGGTAGAGCTTTGATACTTGGCACAACCATCGCAATGAAGGTGGCGGCAATGGCAAAATCTAGCCCCAATGCCGTCACGTCGCCCAAACTGCTGGCAAACAAAATGCCCGCCAGCGTCGCCATGTTCCAAATCACATAAAACACAAAGCCAGTTATCATGGCAAAGCGGTAATCAAATCTGCCTGTTTTTTCTTCCTCGGCTTTTGCCACCACAAACATTTCATCGGTGAGCAAAAAGGCAAAGCCCAAGCGTTTATAAAGTGGCAGATGTTTGATGTCGTCTTGATAGCTGGCGGAATAGAGCAAATGGCGAACGCTAATTAGCGTCGTGCTGTTGGCAAGGTTCAGCCAACTTGACACACCCATAAAGTTTGTCCCAAAAATGGCAATGCCTGCGATTTGTGCCGCTCCTGCAAAGACGATGAGCGACATGAGCTGGGCTTGAAACGGGCTTAATCCTGCGTCCAACGCCATCGCCCCTGCCAAGATACCCCACGGAATCACGGCGATACCGAGGGGTAACATGGCGAGGATGGGTTTTAGGTCGGGTGTTTTAGTGGGTGTTGGTGGGTTAGACATTGCCTTAATGATGTAACAAAATAGGCTATGATAAACCATGACACCGTGAAATTTACACCATAATTTTAGTCGCCTTACTTTTAATTACTGCCTTTAAGGAATCGTCATTTCATCGGTTTATGGCAGAGGGTTTGCCTTATGTAAATTGCCGCGGTTAAGTTGCTTTTTTAAATTTACTAAAAATAGATTTTTAAGGCTATTATGATTTTTATTAAACGTGAGATATGCTTTAAAAAAAGTGAAATCTACAATCCTCATTAAATAACCCCGCCACATCTCAAACATGGCGGGGTTTTCCTATCAAACTAAAACCATCGTCTTATTTAGGAGATACCATATCCTCTGGCGTGACCCATTCATCAAACTGCTCTTCAGTCATCAGGTCAAGCTCAACTGCCACTTGCTTGAGGGTTTTGTTTTCTTTATAGGCAGTCTTAGCGATTTTGGCGGCGTTTTCATAACCGACGTGACGGTTTAGGGCGGTCACCAGCATGAGCGAATTGTGCAAATAGTGGTCGATTTTATCTTTGACAGGTTCGATGCCCACGGCACAGTTGTCGTTAAAGCTGTTGCACGCATCGCCCAGCAGTTTGATGGATTGCAACAAATTGTAAGCGATAACAGGCTTATAGACGTTGAGCTCAAAGTTGCCTGATGCCCCTGCCATGCTGATGGTGGTGTCATTGCCCATGACTTGAGCGACAACCATGGTCATGGCTTCGGATTGGGTGGGGTTCACCTTGCCGGGCATAATTGATGAGCCAGGCTCGTTTTCGGGAATGGTCAATTCACCCAAACCACAACGAGGTCCTGAGGCGAGCCACCGTACGTCGTTGGCGATTTTATTCAGGCTGGCAGCAAGGGTTTTGAGTGCACCAGAGGCAAACACTTCGGCATCTCGAGCGGCTAAGGCTTCAAACTTATTGGGTGAGGTGACAAATGATAAGCCAGTCAACTCGCTTAGTTGTTCAGCAGCTTTCACCGCATAGTCAGGGTGCGAATTTAAGCCTGTGCCAACTGCCGTACCGCCTAAAGGCAACTCGTATAAACCTTGTAGGGCGTTGTCGATACGGGTCAAGGCATGGTCAAGCTGGCTGACATAACCGCTAAATTCCTGCCCCAAGGTTAATGGCGTGGCATCTTGTAGGTGGGTGCGTCCGATTTTGACGATGCTGTCAAACTCTTTGGCTTTTTTATCAAGCGTGTCTCGCAAGGCTTTGACCGCAGGGATGAGCAAGCTGTTGATTTGGCGAGCAGCGGCAACCCGAATGGCAGTCGGGAAACTGTCGTTGGTCGATTGGGCGTGGTTGACGTGGTCATTCGGGTGAATAGGCGAATAGCTACCACGCTCTGAGCCTGCGATTTCGTTGGCTCGGTTGGCAAGCACTTCGTTCATGTTCATGTTGGACTGCGTTCATGAGCCTGTTTGCCACACGACGAGTGGGAATTGGTCTGTCAAACAGGCATCAATAACTTAATCGGCGGCTTGCACGATGAGGTCACGCTGTGATTCCTCGATACGCCCAAGACTGGCATTGGTGATGGCGGCGGCTTTTTTAACCAGTGCCATCGCTTCAATCATCGGGCGAGGCAAGGTTTCGCCGCCAATCTTAAAGTTGTCACGGCTACGCTGGGTTTGTGCTCCCCAATAGGCATCGGCTGGGACTTCGACGTTACCCATGGTGTCTTTTTCAGTACGGAATTGTTGTGTCATGTGGGTTCCTTATGGTTGTTTTGAATGAGATGTGTTGCGGCAACACGATAAAAAATAGTCGGGCATTATGATAGCATGGTTAACGCCTGATTTGACCCATCCTGTTGCTAACGGTAACGCCATGTCCAAAGTTTCATCGACCAAATCTGTTTTCATCACCTCCCCCATATCACGACAGAATTTTACTCGCCAGCGTCGGGCGTTATC
>JAAXIL010000003.1 GCA_012270355.1 Psychrobacter sp. | reverse complement strand
CTCCCTCACTGGCGATGGCATCGATACGTTTACGAGCAATCAGCCCCATTGTTAACGCAATCACCGCCGCAATCACGGGCACTAAGGCAACGATTGGGGAACCAATGTAGGTAATTAAGGCAATAAAAATGATGGTCATTGGGATATCGACCAAGCCAAACAAGGTGCTTGCCGTAAAAAACGACCGCACTTGCTCATAGCCGCGAAGCTGGGCTGCCATTGTGCCAACCGAGCCGGGCATTTGGTCTATCCGCACCCTAAGCAGGCGTTGAAACACCTCGCGTGACAAATGCTGATCTAAACCCACCACCACTTTATCCATGATGCGTGAGCGGGCAAATTTCATAAAGGCCTCAAACACAATGATGAGCCCCACACCACTTGCCAAAATGATGAGCGTATATTGACTGTTGGTCGGAATCACCCGATCATATACTTGCATCGAAAACAAGGACACAGCGAGTGCCAACAGATTAATGAGAAAAGAAGCGATGACCGCCTCAACCACCACCCCTTTATAATTGCTCAAATCGGATTTAAGCAAGGTGCCGAAGCTAGAATATCGTGTCTTGATATGCTCGGACTTAAGGCGAAGACGCAACACCAGATCTAAATCGGCTTGAATGGCGGTTTTAGTACTCTCAGCCTGCCAAAACGTCCAGTTGCCTTGCGGATTTTGTCCATCCACCACCCCCCATCCATAGTGCTTGTGATGAGCAAGCAGGGGCACAAAAGCAGGATCAGGTGCTGCTAAAATTTCTGGTGATTCGTTGATGCCAAGCCCTTTGAGTACGGCGACAACACCGCCCAATGTCTTAATGCCTGCACCGCTGTCATTTTGCTCGGGCGAATCAAAACGGCGGATGGTCTCATTCATCCGCACGCTATCAATAGGATAGCCTTGCTGATTCAATAAATGACGCAGGGCATCAGATAGGCTTTGTGCTGTACTCACCGATTGCTGCACTTCGTTAGATAAATTTTGCCCTGATGAGGCAGTCGTTTGGGTCATGGTGGTGTCTTATGAGGTTATCTTCTAAATTAATCGTATCAAGTTGTCGAGATCGTTTTGCAAAGTGGCTTAAACCCTAGTCATTATTCACTATTTGAAAGTGAAGGTTCATTAGTTGGCTCAATCACAACGGAGTCATCTTCGAGCAGTATCACACTGCCATTGTCCAGCTCAGCTGCGGCATCCTCTGGTAAATTAATGGACACATACTGGTCATCGGCACTTTTTGCCAATACGGTCGTACTTGAATTTTGCGATTGATTCGGCGTGCCGTAGCCCAATTGAGCTTGTGTGGCGGTGGGCACCGAAGGTCTGGTCAAATCCGTTTGCGTGGCGTACCCCTGCTCATCCAGCCAAGCTTTCACAGGATCTGAGGCACGAAACAACGTCACTGGCTCTCGATTCTGGGCAAAACGTTGCTGCCAAGACATCAACCCAAAATCCACTTGCAGCTTATAAAATGCTGCCAAATACTCAGCTCGAGTTTGCACCAGTTGCACTTCATAATCGCTCAGTTCTCGCACTGCGTTGAGCACATCTAGCCATTGCTTGCGTCCTGCAATAAACTGTCGCCGATATGAACTCAGTACAATTTGCGAACCTGCAGAGGCTGCCACCAACGACAACTCACGGTCACGAGCACTAATCAGTCGTTGATACTGCGTCTGGATGCCTTCCATCACCGTACGCCGAGTTGCCTCTTGGCTTTGAATCAAACTGTTTACTCGTGCTTCAGACGCACGGGCTAGAGCAAAATTAGAAAACCCTGCACCTGGTGCATACTCTGCCCCAATTGAAAACTGACCATCGTTGTCGTCGCTGTCTTCATAGAAGCTGTGCTGATACTGGGCATAAACATTAGGATATTTCACCGCATCTTCGGCTTTGAGCTGTTGCTTTGCCGACTCCACCAAATACGCTTCACGCACCACAGCAGGGTTATAAAAGCTGATTTGATTAAACGCCATTTGCTCAAAATTTTGCGACTCTGCTTTGGCTTCTGCCACCAACAGTTTTAAGTCCGGTACTGGCAAAGCGTTGTTGGCGGGCAAAGAGCGACCGATGATTTGCTCAAGCCGTGCTAAAGCAATGCGTTCTTGCTCCACGGCGGCTTGATAGGCGTTTTGTTCTTGCAAAATGCGGTTGGCAACCAAATCTAGCTCAATGCGTGCTGACACTCCTGCCCGCACACGCCGTGTCATCATCGCTTCAAACTCGGCAAGTGTGTCTAGCATGTCCGCATAGACACGTTGCTTGCCTACCGCATCCACATAGCTTTGCCATGCCTCAATGGTGGTTTTAGCGACCTCATTTTGTTGCTGATAGACGTATTCAATCGCTGCTTTATCGTCAAATATGGCTTGGTTGACGTTGGCAGTGAGTTGCCCCCCTGTCCACAGTGGTTGGCGTAGATTGACTTGGGTGACAAAATCATTATCGGCATCATAACCTGCCGAAATGCTTGGCGTTGGTAACAAGTTAAGTTTTGCCGCATCAATACCTTCAAGCGTTGCTTGCTGCTCTGCACGAGCCGACTGAACCAGCGGATGGGTTTGAATGGCATCGCTGACTAAAGCATTCACTTGGGTGTCGGTGATGGCGGCATGAGCCACAATATTTAAGAAACTAAACCCAAGCAATAAACTCAAAAATGAGCGTCGCCTTTTGGAAGTGGTCATGGTATGAATATTAAATCGGACAACTGGCATCGGACTTTTGGAGAGTTTGGTCATGGTTATTTGTCGCAAAGCCCATGTTTATAGTCAATTGATGAGTCAAAACGTACTTAAATCATATAAAAACCATCATCATACAAGATTTTTTAGTCTGTTTCATGAGTTTAATTAGCTTTCAAGCTCAATTTTATTTACTCGGTCTAATATGCGTTATGATTGGTTGCAAACGCCCACAAAGTAGGCATAGCACATTTTATCAACCAGGCTTTAGCTGAACCGCCCCGGGATTGTCGGAGACTCAACGCTCCAAGAGAATACGACAATGAAAACACGAAACTACACTCCTGAGATTAAAGAACGCACCGTCCGTATGCTAATTGAAGCTAAAAACGACTATCCCTCCACCTGGTCAGCCATCAAAGCCATTGTCCCTAAGATTGGCTGCACACCTGAAACCCTAAGATCATGGCATAAAAAGCACATTGATAAAACCATTCCTGCAAATATTCAAGCTCAAAGCCAAGCCGAGCGTATCAAAGAGCTTGAACGTGAGAACAGAGAGTTAAAGCAAGCCAATGAGAT
>JAAXIL010000164.1 GCA_012270355.1 Psychrobacter sp. | reverse complement strand
TTGGGTAACTTCAAAACCGATGCGAACATTCGGCAGGAATTTTTGGCAGGATTGCCGAAGTGATTTTATATTCTGTATTAGTATTTCAAAAAAGAGATACTATTTGTATATCAGGAAAAGACTTGAAGCCATTGAATAAGATTTTGCGAAAAACTTTAAATGCCCTTATGTTTAGTGTGAATCGTGATAATATTTTCACAATGATACGATAGCCAGTAGTATTGAGTCCCATCGCCCAACTCGCCATTGACCATTCAACTTTTCACACTCTAAACTCACACCTGCTTTTCAAAAAACCGCTCAACCGCCCGATATTGCCCTGCGGTGGTTTCCTCGCCATACATGGCTTGGCGAAACTCGTTTGAATTGGGAATGCCCGAGGTGTACCAAGCAATGTGCTTGCGGGCGATGCGACAGCCCGAATATTCGCCATAAAAAGCGTATAACTCATCAAGATGACCCAGCACGATGGTTTTTAGCAAAGACAGATTGGGGTCAGGCAACGCTTCGCCCGTTTGCAAATAATGAGCAATTTGCTTAAATAACCAAGGCTTGCCCTGTGCTGCTCGCCCAATCATCACCGCATCGCACCCCGTTTGCTTGTGCACCGTCACTGCTTTTTGCGGACTGTCAATGTCACCATTGGCAATCACGGGGATGCTTACGCTTTCCTTGACGGTTTTAATCAACTCATAGCGAGCCGTACCCCCATACTTTTCATCCCGAGTACGTCCATGAATGGCAATCGCCGCAATGCCCTCTTCTTCTGCAAGTTTTGCTACCCGCACAATATTTTCATGTCCTAGATCATACCCTATACGAGTTTTAAGCTTCACGGGGGCATCATAATCCTGCACCGCCTCAACGGTCTTATACAATAACCGAGCCACCAAATCTTCATCTTTAAGCAGTGCAGAACCAGCTAATTTTCGACACACCTTTTTTGCAGGACACCCCATGTTAATGTCGATAATTTGTGCCCCGTTATCGAGTTGATAGCGAGCCGCCTCGCCAAGTTTGTCTGGGTCTGCCCCTGCAATTTGAGCCGAAATCGGGGCAATTTCCCCATCAAAATTGGCTCGAAACAATGACTTTTTGCGAGCATATAATGTGGTGTCAGCGGTCATCATTTCACTGACCGCATGCCCTGCTCCAAACGACTTGCATAATCTGCGAAACGGATTATCCGTCACGCCTGCCATCGGGGCAACCATCAGCCGATTATCAAGGGTAAGATTGCCGATTTTTAACGGCTGTAATAGAGCGTGAGTATCAAGCATTTGGCTGTCTTCGACTAACGGTTTAATCAATGGCATCCGCAAACTGTTTGGCAAGTTCTGCTAGCTCGGCTTGGTCGGCTTGATTGTTACTCAAGCCATGCTTGCCCAATTCATGAATGCTGGTAGGTACCAAATGCACATGATAGTGTGGTACCGTTTGCCCTGCTTCACTGCCGTTGAGTTGCATTTGCACAATGCCCTCACGGTTTAACACTTTGCGTTGGGCTTGCATCACCTTTTTGGCTGCCATGAGCACCGCTTGAGCATATTCTGGCTCGAGATCGCTCAATTCCATCGCTTGTTGCTTCTGGATGACAAACACGTGAACTTTGTGTTGGGGCATGATGTCCATAAACGCCAAAGTTCTATCGTCCTCATAAACCTTGTGGGAAGGGATATCGCCTGCAAGAATTTTGGCAAAAATGTTACTGTCGTCATAGGTCGGAATAGACATGGTTGCACCTTGTTTGGTTATTGATAGATAGAATAAGGAATTATGGCATTCATTATAAGGGGTTTGAGTATAAGACGCCATCGGCAAGCATTTAACGGATATAGAGATATAGAATTGAGAGGCGATCAAATAAACAGACAAAAAATAAGCCAGCATTAAGCTGACTTATTCCTTGCAATACGTAGAGCCTGAATTTATAAGCCTGTTTACGCAAGTGATGTCATCAATTTAGAACACCGTATTTAATAATAAGAACGCCCCACTGGCAATGACGGCAGCCGCTGGTAAGGTCAATACCCACGCCATGGCAATGGGCTTCATCAATGCCCAGTTGGCATTATGATTCACCAAACCAATACCCAACACCGCACCCACCAAAATGTGCGTGCTCGACACGGGCAAACCCAATAGCGATGCTCCCATAACCACTGCTGCCGCCGACAGCTCTGCCGAAAAACCCGAGGCAGGGTGCATTTCGGTCAGGTTGGTACCGACCGTTTGATTGACTTCTTTACCAATAAACAACATCCCAAACATTAATGCAACGCCAAACTTAATCATCGCTATGGTGGGCACAGCAGCAGACTGAGCCATAGTATTGGTTTTGAGCACATCCATGATGGCGGCAAATGGTCCGATGGCATTGGCAATGTCGTTCGAGCCATGACTAAAGGCAAAGCCTGCGGCCGTAAACACCTGCATCCAACTAAACAAAATAAACGTGGCTTTGGGCAGGTTTTCACTGCTTTTGAGGGTTTTGGCATAGATAAATACCGCCATCCAGATAATCGCCGCAACCATGCCCATAATCAAAAAGTTATGCAAGGTAGTCAAACCCAAATGCATATTTTTTAGCCCTTTAAACAAAAGCATTGAGCTGATAATCGCCCCACCAAATGCCGCCACCAAAGGCACCCAAGTTTGCAACGCATGAAACGCATTGAGCTCATATTTTTCTTGCTCAATGCGATACAAGTTTTTGTAATAATCACTTTCTAAATCTTCTTCGGTGACATTTTCTTCGGCATAGGTATAGGCATCACGGGCAAGCGAACTGGTATATGCCAACTTTTGCATCTCATTGAGTTTTTCAAACGCCGTTTTGTCTTTGGCTTTTAGCTCTCGTTTCTTTTGATTCAAGCGTTCGATGACCTCAGCCGCCGAATCGTTATACCGCAAAATGTGTTTTTTTATCTGATAATACAAGGCATAAGACACCATGCCACCCAGCACTGGCGACAACACCCAAGACACCGCAATCATGCCGATTTTATCCCACTTCACCGTTGCCAGCGAACCATCAAACCCTGACAATATAAACACCACCCCCATCGACGAGCCAACCAACCCACCAATGATGGAATGCGTGGGAGCACCTGGCACGACCTTTTTGGTCGCAAACAATAACCAAAAGGCAGCCGCCACCAATGCCGACATCATCAAAAACACAAACTGTAAAGGTTCAATGGTCAAAGGACCCAAATCAACAATGCCCTTACGAATGGTGTCTGGCACCTCGCCGCCTGCAAGGCCCGCCCCGCTGACCGCACACACCGCTGCCACGCCCAG
>JAAXIL010000173.1:9297-16483 GCA_012270355.1 Psychrobacter sp. | reverse complement strand
TTATGTGATGTCTGTCATTTTGCAGATTAATCCTTTTGATCAGTGGGGTGATGAAGTGGGCAAAGTGATGGAAAAGCAACTGCAAACCGCCATCAAAACCCAACAGCAGGACTTTGACAGTTCGACTAATGCGTTGCTGAATGTCATTCATAGTCAAGCCGTTTAAGCTATCTTGACTATGGTTGACCTTGGTAAGCCCAATATTTCCAATTTACTATTTATTTTGTGAACGCCATGAGCCAGATACCCTCTCGTCCAAAACTCCCTTATCGTCTATGTATTATCGGAAATAATGCTAAGTCGGTCGCTGCTGCTACGGCACTGGCTTATTTTGGGCACCCTGTTCATGTGTTAGCATTATCAGATAGCTCAGCAGAACACATCAAGCGTTATGTATTTGATAAACCATTATGCCAACAGTGGCATAAAAGTATTGATGATGGCAGCATCATTTATGAAGCCCTGAGAAAAACTGGTCGTATTATTCAAGCGGTTACAAACGACGAGTTCGATGGATATTGGCTATTTTTAGATCAAATGCCAGAGGCGGAGCAAAGCGAAGTTTTACAAATGCTCAATCATACAGATATCCATGTGATACTAAGTGGCGTGGTTGAACTTGGCAGGATTCATGATATTAGTGTGGGGATAGCCAGTACCCATGTTTTCTATATGCCGTTTACGTTTTTGGATGAAGCGTCAATATTTACTGCCACTATCAAACCAAAATTATTAATGGTTGGTGAAAAATCACCAAATACGGCACGCGAAAACCCTATCATAGCGACTTTTCTCGCTCATTCACAGCAACAGCAAGTTCATAGCATCATGGTCATAGAGTTTGCACGCAGTTCAATGATGAATATTGTCGCAAGCAAGCTCAGTTTGATTAATGAAATGGCAAGGCTGGCAGATGCCTGCCAAGTTGATATGCTCGAGGTGGTAGAGGTATTGAAACTTGACAGTCGCATCGGTACTGGATTTTTACATCCAAGCTGGGGCTATGGTGGCAGTACGCTACAAAAAGAAGTCGATTTTCTTAAGTCGAGTTTAGCAAGTCGCTATGTGTCAAATAAGTTAGTACATGAAGTCGATCGCATCAATACAGATCAAAAAGAGTTGATATTTAGAAAGTTATGGTGTCATTTTGATAGTGATATCACAGGCAAAACAGTTGTGATATGGGGGGCGGGTTACAAGTCTGGAACTGGACGCACCAAAAATAGTGCCATTCATCATATCCTACCCTTATTATGGGCATATGATGTACGGACGATTATCTATGACAAGTTAGCTCGAACGGAGCTCGAAACACTATACCCTAATGATTCACGACTAAAATTTACTGATGATGCCTATCAAGATTTAAATGTCGCAGATGCGTTGATTATCATTAACTGGTCTGATGACAAGTCACCAGACATTGATTTGCTCAGCAAAGCCAGTGTACCTATTTTTGATGCAAAAAATTTATTGACTAAATCTAATATTCAATCTTTGGAGGGGTTCTATACCGGCATCGGACGTGGATTTATGTAACAAAACTAAAAGCCACTAAAAAGATGTGAATGCCATCCCATCAGATACGCTTTATTTATTACGCCTCGGTCGCCCCCCGCTCACTAAGCCAAGTTTTAATCTCATCCACTTTTTTATCTAAGAAAGCCTTATCGCCCTTGGTTTCAATATTCAAACGAATCAAAGGTTCAGTATTAGACGCCCGCAAATTAAATCGCCATTCGCCAAAGTCTAAACTTAGTCCATCAAGTGTGGACTTTTTAGGACTGACATCATTTAATTGCATAAAGTGGGTTTCGATTTGCTTAATAACTTCGGGGGCAGTAATGCCACTTAGACGGAAATTAATTTCGCCCGAGCTGGGATAAGCGTCAATGCGTTCGTTGACGAGCTCAGAGAGTTTTTTACCAGTGGTTGACAGCAGTTCAATGGTGAGTAACCATGGAATCATCCCACTATCGCAATAGAAAAAGTCACGGAAATAGTGGTGAGCTGACATCTCCCCGCCATACACCGCATTGGATTCTCGCATCACTTGTTTGATAAATGAATGCCCCGATTTACTGATGACTGCTTCACCGTTGTTTTCGCTAATGATTGCCTCGGTGTTATACAGCACGCGTGGGTCATAGACAATCGACGCACCTGCCTCGCCAGGCTTCTGCAAAAAGGCTTGAGCAAGCATGCCGACCACCTGACTGCCATCGACAAACGCCCCTGTTTCGTCAAAGAAAAAACAACGGTCGAAGTCCCCATCGAAGGCGATACCTAAATCAGCACCATGTTGAATCACCGCATCTCGGGTTGAGGTTTGATTGGCAATAATCATTGGATTAGGAATGCCATTTGGGAATGTGCCGTCAGGCGTGTGGTGCAATTTAATCATCTCAATAGGCGTATTTTGTAATCTTGCCTGAATTGCATCAATCACGGGTCCTGCACTGCCATTACCCGAGTTAATCACCAGTTTGAGGGGTTTTAGTTTGTTGGTATCGATAAAGCCTAACAGATGGTCAACGTAGTCAGATTTGTCATCGTTAACCGTGACCTCACCTTTTTTGCTGACCTTAGCAAAGTCGCCCGATTCTGCCAATTTTTGTATATCAGCCAAACCTGTGTCGGAACTGATGGGGCGTGAACCTTCTCGCACCAGTTTTAAGCCATTGTAGTTAATGGGGTTATGGCTGGCGGTGACCTCAATACCGCCCATCGCATGATGATGACTGGTGGCAAAATAGACTTCTTCAGTGCCTGTCATACCAAGGTCAATAACGTTGACACCAGCGTCCAAAATGCCTTCGATGGCAGATTGTTTGAGTGATTCGCTGGATTCACGGATATCACTGCCAATGACGATGGTTTTCGTCAAATCGCCGTCATTTTGTTTTGATGACTCAAACTGTGCCAGTAAAATTTGAGCAAAGGCTCGCCCGATGCGATAGGCGATGTCCTCGTCAAGGTTGACACCAAGCTCGCCTCGAATGTCGTAGGCTTTAAAAGAGGTAATCGTTTTCATCTTCTTCATAATGGGGAACATCCTTAATATCTAGCGGCAGAGTACTATTAAACTTAAAACCAGGAATATGCTTAAAAGCATCAGATAGTATTGGTAAATCAGAAGAATGACTATGTAGAGAAATTAGTCTATCCATTTCTGCGAAAACATTTCTTGCACCTAGGTATTGCATAATACCGTGTATAGAACCATGGCAATGAGTTATGTTATAGTTTGAATTACTAGTATTGACTGTATAATTAATAAGACTGTCAGGAGAAAATTTGTCACAATGAATAATATAATTCAGAGTTTGACAGTCATCAATGACTTTTTGTGAATAGCCAACATCAAAATACATTAGGCTTTTGAAATCATAACTGCTCATTAGGTCGTAATAATACTGCTCATGTCTAGCAAATGCTGTATGTAATCGTGGCATGATTGCAATATTTAAATTAGCATTAAGTAATCTTGAGAAAATTAAACTTGCTATACCACCACCAGATATACCCGTGCAGACAATAAAATTTGGCTTGAATTTATTTATATAGCTCTTAATACAACTTAATACTTTTTCGACATTTATTAGATGGCAACTATTATAAATATCTCTTATAAAAAGAAAGTTATAGTCCGTAGCTTTTTTTGCAAACCCTTTAAAATCAAAATTAAGTTTAGAAGATAGCCTAGGTTGAGTAAAATTTAGCTCATCAAAACCACTTAAATTATACTGTGCAATAGTTGTAGATATCACACCTTGAAAACAAATGACCAAGACATCTGAATCTTTATCATTTATAAATGGCTTCACAATGTCATTAACAGAGGATTTAAATTTTAATACATGTCCCCTCTTTATTTTTGTAAATGCTTGCTCCATTAAATCATAATCAGAAAATAAAGCTGCTTGTAAAATATTGTTTGGGTGATGACTGTTCGAGTTTTGCAAGATTTTTTTCTTATTCAAAAACTAATACTCTGTAAGAGCTTTAGGAATGTTCTTTGAATAAATTAGGGTTTCTATATAGAAATAAAACCATTCTCCAAAGTCGTAACAAAACTTGGATTTAGATGCTTCAAATCTATTTTTTGCAATATCCCATTTTTCTTGGTGATGAGCTATAATAGCATGTTGTTTTTGAAAATCAGCATAATATGGATATTGTTCCATTAAACTTTCATATAAATTTTCAGCTTTGTCATATTGACCGCTATCAAATAAAGCTTGAGCATAAATCTCTAGAAAAAAAAGATTATCAGTAAATATAGAAACGATAATTTCAAAACGTTTTGCCAACTTTGTATAGCAAGACGCCAAAGGCACGTAGAAAAAAGGGGTATTTGCCCAAAAAAATAATAGCTGGGCATTATCAGGATTTTTAGCCAGTGAATTATAAAAATATTGTTTGTACTCTAACTCAGGAATAATATCATGACTTTTACCCATCAATTCAGACTCTAAACTAGAATCTGCGAAATGAAGAGCTTTGTCTAGGTATTGCCTGGATTTGTCTTTATTGTGGTTAATTATCAATGCTAATCTACTAAGACCATACCAACCATAAGGACTACTTGGAAAATTGGTAATGAACATCTTAAAAAAGTCGTGTGCTTTTTCAAAAAGGAACATTTCCAATAAAGCATTACCATATTTGAAAAGTTGATCATCATTATTTTGGACAGACTCAAGCTGTAAAAATTTCTCCCATATCTCAAGGGACTTGTCAAACCGTTCTAGCTTCTGCCATTGGCCGGCTAAACTAACATAGCCAGGACTATGGTTAGGAAACTCTTTAACCAAAATTTCGTATTGTTCTATGCTAGTTGTATGCATAAACATATTGGCATATGACTGAGCTATCGCATCAAGGTTTTGGACATTGAATGCCTCTGAATCTAATGATAACTCCTGCCCAAGTTCAATGACTTTGGGATAGTCAGTCTTTAAAAAAGCCATATTAATTTTTGAAGTTAAATTGAGCATATACCTAAACCAGTATAAAATTGGTACATTTGACTTGTTCGAACAGTTTGGATAAATCGTTCTCTAGCATTTTGCGTCTTATAGCCTTTACCTGAGCCCACTTCTTTTCGATCGGGTTAAGCTGTGGACTATAAGGCGGTAAAAATCACAACCGATTCCCATGTCTATTTAATAGCTTTTGAATACGTTCGGGCTTGTGAAAGCTGGCATTGTCCATGATAATCACACACTTATGTTTGATGCTTGGAATCAGTTTGTTTTTACACCAGTCATACACGCAGTCGGTATTGATGTTCTGCTCGAAGTAGTCAATGGTAAATAAAGTATTTTCATATAATGCCCCAATGGCATTGGGTCTTTTTTCAGATTGCCAGTTATACGTTGGTAAACAACGTTCACCGATAGGAGCATAGCCATAGGGTCTTAAGGTATATTGTTCAAACCAGCTTTCATCCATGTAAACGATAGGGTAATCATTAGCTTCATAAGTTTTTAATTTAATCAGATAATCAATCGTTTTAAACAAACAGACTTTAGGATGTTCCAACGTCTTGTTTTGAGTGATACTCAGTCGTTTTAAGGCATGCTGAATGCCTTAACGACTAAGGTTAAGACGATGTGCTCGTTCATACTGATAAGCATTAGGGTAATCTATAACATCTTGTTTTAGTGCGTCATCATATATTTTATTCGGGGTTCTGTTACGAGTATTTTGTATGCTGATGTCCGCTTCCTAGGTTTGTATGGTAGTTTTGCTGATGCCGTAAAATTTAGCAGTTTTGCGATAGCTACAGCCATCCTCAGTACGGGAACGTATGACTTGTTTGCGTAAGTCAAGTGAGTAGGTCATATGAGTGTGTATCCTTGCTATTAATGAGTAAAAAGTACCCCATTTAGTTGGGTTAGGATATAGCTTTACCGTATTAAAAAAATGTCTTGCTTGGCTAAAAATAGGCACAGTTACCCAGAGCTTCTGTAATCAACTATACCCAAACACATCTCGACTATACACCTTATCCGCCACGTCTGCCAAATCCTTGTGCCAGCGGTTTGCCACAATCACATCGCAGGTGGATTTAAAGTCGCTTAAGTCATGAATTACCGTACAATTTTCAAACGCATCGTCCTCAAGGGCAGGCTCAAAACTGCTGAGCGTAACGCCATGCTGTTTTAAAATATCAAGCACGTCCAGCACCGCTGAATCTCGAAAGTTATCAGCATCTTTTTTCATGCTTAGCCGATAAATACCCACGTGTTTGGGGTTTTTGTCGATGATTTGCCGAGCGATAAAGCGTTTGCGGGTGTTGTTGGCATCTACGACGGCATGAATGACATTGGCGGGAATGCCTTCATAGTTGGCTTTAAGTTGCTGGGTATCTTTGGGCAGACAATAGCCTCCGTAGCCAAACGACGGATTGTTGTAATGTTGTCCAATGCGGGGGTCAAGTCCCACGCCCGTGATGATGGCTTGGCTATCTAAATTGTGTTTTTCAGCAAAGCTGTCGAGCTCGTTAAAAAAGGCAATCCGTGTCGCCAAATAACTGTTGGCAAACAGTTTGACCGCTTCGGCTTCAGTCGGGGGTATGATTAAGGTCTCGGTATCATCTTTTAGACTGGCTTTTGCGTAAAGCTTAATCAATGCCGAGGCAAATTTTGATTGAGCAGGGTTGCTGTCATCCACTCCGACGATGATGCGAGAGGGGTGCAAATTGTCATAAAGGGCTTGTCCTTCTCGCAAAAATTCAGGCATAAACAAAATGTTGTCATCAAACTGGCTTCGCATGCTGTCGGTAAAGCCAATCGGAATGGTCGACTTAATGACAATCGGCACGTCGCTATTTTGGGCACGCACCGCCCGAATGCTGGCTTCAACCGAACTGGTGTCAAACTTGCCTGATGCCACATCGTAATTGGTAGGGGTGGCGATAATAACCACGTCGCCATCAGCATAAATGCCTGAATCATCGTCCACAGGATGAAAGTTTAAAGCGTGCTCACTAAGGTAAGTAATGATTTCTTTATCATGCAATGGTGATACGTTATTTTTTAGGCTGGCAATGCGTTCGGCATTGATGTCAAACAAGATCACTTTGGTATGCAAAAATTCTTGAGCCAATAAAATAGCATTCGACAAGCCGACATAGCCTGCCCCAATGACGTTGATGGTGTTAATCAGGTGTTTTTTT
>JAAXIL010000173.1:0-9197 GCA_012270355.1 Psychrobacter sp. | reverse complement strand
CAAGCCGACATAGCCTGCCCCAATGACGTTGATGGTGTTAATCAGGTGTTTTTTTATGGTCATAGTACGAGCTTAGCATGATAAAATTTAACTATCTTACCCTAATCTCAAATAATGACAATATGGTGACAGTATGGCTATGAAAAGCGAGCGTAAAGTATCCGTCCCAACGCCAACACCTCTTAATCCGCCGTCATTCACAGGTGAACTGGGTGATTTGCTTGCTTTGATGGCAAGGCTACGGCAAGATTGTCCTTGGGACATTAAGCAAACCAATCATAGTCTGATACCTTATGCCATTGAGGAAGCCTACGAGCTTGCCGAGGCGTTGCAGTCTGGTGACATAGAAGATATCAAAGGCGAGCTTGGCGATGTCCTGTTGCAGGTGGTATTTCATTGCCAGTTATATGCCGAGCAAGGCGAGTTTGACATAAGCGAGGTGATTAAGACTTTGCAAGCCAAGCTCATTCGCCGTCATCCACATGTTTTTGAAGCTGACAAACTGACAGATGAAGAGGCGGTCAAAGAACGGTGGGATGAAATCAAAGCTGAGGAACGGGCAGAAAAGCAAGCCCGAGGCAAAACCATGAGTGTGTTGGATAAAATTAAAGCGGGGTCGGCACTCATGCAAGCTCAAAGCCTACAAAAGCAAGCGGGCAAGTTGGGATTTGATTGGGGCGAGGGTAGGGCAGGCATTAACGATGCCATCGCTAAATTAGAAGAAGAAATTGCCGAGCTAAAAGCGATTATTCCAGATGAGGATACAACGCCTTCGGACACCCAAAAAGCTGAGCTTGAAAACCAATTACAAAAAGAATTGGGCGATTGTGTGTTTGGTTTGGTCAATGTCGCTCGAAAACTGGGCTTGGATGCGGAAACCGCAACGCTCACTTGCGTGCATAAGTTTCGCTCTCGGTTTGCCTATATCGAACGCCAGCTTACTAAGCAGGGCAAACGGGTGGAAGATGCTAGTTTAGAGGAGATGGACAGACTGTGGGAAGATGCAAAACGGTATGAATAAGCAAATGGGTAATCGGTTTGGCGGGTTATTGGTTTGGTCATTAGTGATGACAATGGGCGTGTTTCAAGCTCAAGCGATGGCAGATAACACATCAGACACATCGCCATCTCGACAATGCTTTAGTGATGCCAAACAAGCTTATGCTTATTTATTACGTCAACAAAACGCCCCAACTGCCAGTGAGGTCATGCCCATCAACATCAATACCGCCAGTGAAGCGGAATTGACAACTTTAGATGGTATTGGTAGCAGTAAGGCTCAAGCGATTATTTTATATCGGGAAACGATGGGGCAATTCGAAACGGTGGATGATTTAGCAAACGTTAAGGGCATTGGGGAAAAAACTTTGCAGAATAATCAGGCGAGACTTCGGGTGAATTAAAAGCTCTCGTTTAACTTACCCACCACTTTTTTACCCAATTTTCACTTCTGCTTGTACTGGCAACACCGCTAAAAATCGAGTTTTGCCTTGCCAAGTATCGGTACGAATTTCCCCACCGTGAGCCTCGATGATTTGTGCTACTAATGACAATCCCAGCCCCGAGCCTTTTTTCTCTTGTTTTAGACGCACAAATGGGCTAAATATCTCTTGCCGTTTGTCCAGTGGCACACCTGCACCTTGATCGATGACCGCCAACACCGCATAATTTGGAACAGGCTTCGGTATAGGTTGCGACTTATCTTTTACCTTGTCCTTTGACTTGTCTTTTGCCATGACTTTAGCAAGTGGTCGCATTCTGTCCAAAGGCTTTGCCGTTACTTCAGGCTTATTAGAAATATCTGATGTTTTGTCATCGGCAGGTGTTTTATCAGAGGTCGGGGTAATGGATTTTACCGTACTCTGCTGTCTGTCTTTATCAACAAGTGGGGCATCTTTTTCGGTAATAATCGGTGATGGTTTATCGTTTTGCAGACGCTTTAACGTGGCTAAAATTGCTGATTTGGGAAGTTGTAATCCTTGGTTAAATCGACTGGTTTTGACAGTCTTGGTCGATTTAGTATCGTCTGTTGTTTCGCACGAAGTGTCATCTTTCTGATTAGCATTCACCTTTTGACTGTTTAAATATCCCATCACCGTTTTGAACGTTAGTTTTTTGCTAGTCTGGCGTTCAGGGGTTGAGTTTTTAAGCGTTGACTTACGCTCATTAACCAAATCCTTATTAACTGAGTCATCTGCACACGGTGTAACCTCAGCTTCTACTTCCCTTGCTGATTTGACCTGAGGTAAATCTTCGGGCGGATTGACAGCTTCTTCAAGCAACATCACGCCATACACTTGCACGACGATTGGTGGTGTGCCATGAATCATCGCATTATTGAGCAAATTGCGAACCAAATGCACCACCAGTTTTGGTTGTCCTTGCATCAAGAGCGGTTCGCCAAACAAAGCCGCCTCGGGATAGTGCTGGCATTCTTGATGCGTAAGCTCAAATAAATCAAAGGTTTCTAACCGTTCGAGGGCATGTCCTGCGTCTAGGCGACTGACCAGCAAAATGCTTTCAACCAAGTCGTTTAGCCCCGTCAAATCTCGATTGACCGCATCAACCCGTTTGGCAAATTTGGCTTGAGCATCAATCGGCAGGTGGTCTGCCAACATTTGCATCATTTCGGTTTGCAGACGAATGCGGGTGATGGGGGTGCGAAGTTCGTGCGATGCGTGAGCAAGCAATAGACTGAGGGCATTGATGAGTTGTTCAATTTTTTGTGCTGATTGGTTGAATCCTCGAGCAAGCTGAGCCACCTCATCGGTGCCACTGACGGGCACTCGCACGCTAAAGTCACCCTCGCCAAGTTTGAGCATTTGCTGACTCATTTCATTGAGTCGCCACGTCATTGAGTGAGCAATCCACCACAGCAAAATGGTCATGAGCATCAGCAAAAATACGGTGCCCGTGAACAAATTTAAAATCGTAGCCCAAGGCGATTGTTTGGGTGGATCACGAGGCTCATAGAGTACGCTATAGCCCCGATCGCCCATCGCCTGCACATTTGGCATCGGGTCGGACAAAAACGGAATCATCCGTTCAATCCACAACGGGTCTTCGGGCAAGGTTTTGGGTAAGTCGCTCTCATCGGTTTGAATGAGTAGGTTGCCATCACGGTCATAAAGACCCATTTTTGCTTCAAGCGACTCATCAAAAATATCAAAACTTTTTTTGATGACTGCCAGCATAAACCGAGCCTGCAAGCGGTCTTGCATGGTGGTGGCATTATCCAGTTCATCGACAAAGGGGTCAATTTGATCGACAATTTTGGTGGCAATGGCTTGCCAGTTGTTGCTTGCCGAATGGTCATGAACCAAGTGGGTAAGGGCAATCATAGCAACTGCAAACCCTACCAGCGTCATCATCACGCTGGCGAATAACTTGCTAAAGACGGTCTTAAAACCAAATCGGGGCATTTCTAAGGAATTGCATAATGGATGGGCGAGTGTGTCGAATTATGGTGAAAAACCCAAGTTTTCGATTAGTCAATGATTAGGGAATCAATACCAAACTTAGGCACATTGTAGCTTAGGTATCTTACTGAAGTATGTCTTTATTCATTCGTCACGAATTCGTCATAACGCAGGGCTAAACTTAACCACTTGACTGATTAACTTCTTGATTGAAGTATTGCCTTCGAGTATATCTAAAAGGCATCAAAAGCGAGAATATGATGGGTAAATATTGGCAACGACTCACCATGCTACAAAAGGTCACGGTTTGGGCATGGTTGGCTTACCTACCTTACCACGTCTATATGCGGTGGTGGGAAACGACCGTCATTGCCCACATCCGCATTGATTTACTGTTGATTTATCCTATGCTTGCCATTCTAACGGTGCTCGCTATTGGGCAATGGATTTGGCAGACGTTAAAAACTAAAACTGACTAAAGCCTGCTATCTTTACTATAAACCTGCCGACAATTCAGCTTGCACAATCTCAATCCAATAACCATCCACATCTTTAATAAAGGCAATGTGCTTCATGTTGCCGTCCTCGGGACGTTTGACATACTCAACGCCATTTTGATCAAACCATGCAATCGCTTCGTCTAAATTCGGCACATTAAAGCAGATATGCCCAAAGCCTTGTGGATCGTCATTGCCATTATGGTAAGAAAATCCTTCATCATTTTCCGTACCATAATTGTGGGTGAGCTCTAAAATACCCCGTTGCCGAAAGGTATAAATGGCTAAGTCTTTGGGCGAGCTTGGCAAATCGCTACGTTCTTTGTCGGTCAATTTTGCCAAGAAATATAAGTCAAACTGCATATCAGGGAATTTTTTGATTTCCAGTAACGTCATCCCAAGCACACCTGTATAAAACTCAAGTGATTTGGCGGGGTCTTTGACCCGTAGCATGGTGTGGTTAAAGGTAAAGCCATCGGTTTGCGAGGCGATTGATTTTACACCGTCGGCTTTTGGGGTTTGATTAGGTTGTGGGGTGGTGGTCATAATTTCTCCTTATTTTTTGTAAAAATTCTAAGTCATTATCTTACGAAACGTCAAGCTGATTCGCCCATCAGGGACTTTTTTGGTTTTGGTGATGCTGTGCTTCCAGTGTCGTTGCGTCTCGCCTCGCATGACGATGAGTTGTCCTGCGTGCAGGGGTAGGGCAACCGTCTCTTTAGTCACGTTGTGTTTAAAGGCAAACTTGCGGGTTGCCCCAAGCGACACACTGGCAATCACGGGATTCATGCCCATCTCTCGCTCATCGTCGGCATGATAGCCCATGCCGTCCATCCCCGTCGGATACCAGTTAAGCAAACAGCTGTTAAACGTGGTCGCCACGCCAGCTTTAGCCAGACGGTGTTCAATACGCTGTTTGATATGCACGACTTTGGGATGCCAAACGGTGCTTTGTCGGGTGTGGCCCGAGTAATGATAGCTTCGTTTGGCATCGCCCATCCACACAATTTTGCGAGTGGTCACATGAGTTTTACCGAATAACGTCACCACGTCCGCCTGCCAGGGCAACTCTTGCAATAAAGCTTGATACAGGTATTCAGCATCGTCCAAGACAGTGCCAAAATCATTCACGATGCCATCATACGGCAAGAGATTTGCCGTTGGGTCAGGGGAAATCACCTCGGCAAAAAGGTCGGGGAATAAATCGGTCATCGGGTTTGTTTAAGCACAATATCGGCACAGACATCAGGGGCTTCCATCGGCAACAAATGTCCGTAGTCAGGCAAAATGGTGAGGTCATCATCTGCCACAATGCCTTGCCAACTTTTCCGAACCTTGTCGCCGACAAACACCGACGGCTTACCCAGCACGATATGATAGGGCTTACCGAGTTTATTTAGTTTCTTGAGGGCGTCGGTGATAAACGGCGTGCCGTGATAATTTGCCAACTCCTGCTCGGGGGAAAATTTAAGGATAAATGTGCCGTCCGACTGCTCGTTTAAACTGTTTTCAGCAAATATCCGCAAATGCTCATCGCTGATGCGTCGATAGCCTCGATGGGCACGCAAGTCATTGTAATAATCCGACACGCTTGCCCATTGGTATTGCTTAACCAGCGTGCCTTTAAAAGGTTCGGCACGGTGCTTGATAGCCCGAGGCATCAAGTCGTACAAAATTTTCTGCCGTTTGGTAAAAGTGACTGGCTCAAGCAAAATCAAATGTGAAAACAAATCAGGACGTTTGGCACACGCCAGAGCGGTTGCCGTCGCCCCCTGCGAATGTCCGACACCGATCACGGGTTCATCTTGCGTTTGCTCTAAAAATTGAATGAGAGCATCGGCATCTTGCTCACGAGTTAATGCAGGCGTTTTTGTCACGTCGGGTTTATCTACCCAAAGCCCTCGCATCGCAAGACTGGTCACCGCAAAGGTCTGTGCCAACCGCTTAAGAAGCGGGTCATATATGCCTGTGGCAAACCCATTGCCCCCATAAAAATGTAGGGATTGAGCCGACGGGCTAGGGCTTACAAAATCGTCATAACGGGCTTTTTTACCGTAGAATTTACCCGCTAAGGTTAAGCGGTGCTGGTGTCGGGCATTTTCGGTCTGGTTAGTAATCGTCGGGTCGGTCATGGCACTCATCCATTGAGTAGAGGCTTTTATCAGGCAATGCTAAAAGAGGCTATTTTATCGCATTATTTTACGGCACTGTTTTGCAGAAAAATGTTAACGAACTATGTTAATGAGCTATTTTAGCGAATAGTGTCGCACACAAATTTTTGTCTCATGACTACTCTGTTCAACAAAACTATCCTGCTCACCTAAAACCACGTTTTCATCTACCAATCGCAATTCGTTAAAGTCCAATAGCATCACTTCACATCGGGTTTTTTCGCTGGTGTGCTTGTTGGGTTTGACGGCAAACCCTAACACGCTATCGCTGTGTATGGTTAGGATGTTTGCGACGGTAGGGCTGACGGGTTCTACAGTTAGTCGCTTAGAAGAGGGCTTTTTGGTCGGTGAATCAGAAGAAAGTTTTACAGCATCGTTTATTGCTTGCACAGGATTTAACGTGGCAGTAATGAGTTTTTCTCGGCGAACACTGCTCGGCAATTTGCCTGCCACAAACAACACTTGCCCCAATGGTAGGGCTTGCGTATGTCGCATCAGCTCATGGCGTAACAGTTCGGGCATATCGGCATTAAAACTGTCTTCCGTCTGTCTTTGGAACGCCGAAAAACTGCGTTGTACATAGCGTCCGAACACCGTGAAATTTATCCAGTCTTGATAGGTTTGATTTGCCAACAACGCGTCGGCAAAGTCTTTGGCAGTTGGTAAATTTAAAATAGGGTCGCCACATACAGGCACGCGTAATTTATCATCAAGGCTCACATTGAGCGATGCTTCCAGTACGTCATCAAACAATGCCTGAGAATTTGCAAATACCTTATCCTTCCACACAAACGGATAAAACGCCTCGTCTAAGGTAGGCAGAAGAGGGGTGCGATCGGGGCGTGATTTTGCTGAATCAGGGCGAGCAATCAGACGGATGAGAGAAGCAATCATAAAGCCATCTTAGCATATTGCATGGCATTGACGGACTAAACTTCAGGCTGATTGCCCACTTGTTTTTCAAGTGCAAGAATGGCTTGGCGTTCGGCTTTTGTCCACGCCGATTTGGCGTTGCCCTCGCTGTCGAGTCGCACCAACACCGCCTCACCGCTTGCCACTTGTTTATTTTGGGCGGTGCTAAAATAGGCGTACTGCATCGTTAAACTGGTTGTGCCTAGTCGGGTGACCTGCACCCCGATGAATAAGGTGTCGGGATACACCACAGGCGACAAATAAGTGCAACTGGACTTTGCCAGTACGGTAGTGGTGTCGGCTCGAAACAGGTCGAGGGCATGCAAATATTCAATGCGAGCCGTCTCAGAATAGCGATAAAACACTACATTATTGACATGGCGAAACGCATCCATATCGCCCCATGCGATGGGTTGTTCGGTGACATGGGCGTAAGTGTTTAGCGAGGTTTGTAGTTCATCAGATAAGGTAGCTAATACATCATTTCGGGATTCAGACATGGATAACTCAGGCAAAAATAAAAACGATGTTTTAGCATAAAATGCCTCATGCGTCGAATGCGGGTGCGTATGAATGACGTTACTGGTTATAATACCCCCTTCGTTTATCAAGTACGCATTGATTTCACCAAATCCAACTCACCAACCCAGTTAAAGGAACACCATGCACGTTCATATTTTAGGCATTTGTGGCACATTCATGGGCTCGCTTGCCCTTTTGGCACGAGACCTCGGGCACACGGTAACAGGTTCGGACGCCAACGTTTATCCGCCCATGTCCACTCAGCTTGAAAATGCGGGCGTAACGATTCAAGAGGGCTACTCAGCCGAACACCTAAAGCCCGCCCCCGATTTGGTGATCGTTGGTAATGCCATGAAGCGGGGCATTGAAGCGGTTGAGTATATGCTTAATGCTGGTATTCCTTATACCTCAGGGCCTCAATTTTTGAGCGAGCATGTTCTGCAACATCGCCACGTGCTAGCAGTGGCGGGCACGCATGGCAAAACCACCACCACCACGATGCTGGCGTGGATTCTGCACTATGCGGGTATGGATGCGGGCTTTTTGATTGGCGGTGTGCCGATTGTCAAGCCTGAGCTTGCCACCGACAACCCTAGGCTGGCTGAAGCGTTTGCCCATAGTAGCCATTTGGGTGCTGACAGCAATGAAGGTGAACGGGGCTATTTTGTGATTGAGGCAGACGAATACGATTCGGCATTTTTTGATAAACGCTCAAAGTTTGTACATTATCGCCCTCGCACCGCCATTTTAAATAATTTGGAATTCGACCACGCCGATATTTTTGCCGATTTGGATGCCATCCAAACCCAGTTTCATCACATGATTCGTATGATACCCAGTAGCGGACAAATCATCATGCCAGCGGACACGCCTAGCCTTGAGGCGACTATTGATAAGGGATGCTGGACACCGATTGTGCGGATTGGATTTGCAGAAAATGAGGCGAACGCATCAGATAAGACAACTTTTGAGGCAGTGCTGGAACAAAGCGATGGCAGTAAATTTAGCATCACCCAACATGGCGACTCAGTGGGCAAAGTAGCCTGGGGCATGACGGGCGAACATAACGTCATGAACGGGTTGTCCGCCATTGTCGCCTCGCACCATGTGGGCGTACCTATTCAAACGGCGTGCGAGGCATTGTCGAATTTTGCGGGCATCAAACGACGCATGGAACTGATTGGCGAGTTTGACATCAACGGCAAAACCGTACACATTTATGACGACTTTGCCCATCACCCTACCGCCATTACCACCACGCTTGATGGGGCAAAAAAGAAATTTACTTCGCAGAAAAGTGAGGATAACCTCGCCACCAAGCCTTTTAAACTATGGGCAATCATTGAACCCCGAAGCAATACCATGAAATTGGGTATTCATAAAGATAACCTGGCATCGTCTGCCAATCTTGCCGATACCGTGATTTGGTATGAGCCAAAAGGGCTGGAATGGGGGCTAAGTACGGTGATTGATGAGGCAGTAAATGGTCAACAATTGACAAATTCACAGCCAGTCGTTGTCGACACCCAAGCTATTATTGAGCAAATTGTGTCCAGTATTCAAGCTGATGCCGACAACACGCATCATGCCTTTGTGATAATGTCGAATGGTGTATTTGAGGTCATCCATAAACAATTATACAATGCCAAGAATCAGCTTTCGAAATCCTGATGATA
>JAAXIL010000040.1:15703-16510 GCA_012270355.1 Psychrobacter sp. | reverse complement strand
GGCTTGACCGTCTAGCTGTAGGAATCCCCTCACTTTAGGGAGGGGAGGAAGTCAATTAGCCTGATCATAATCATGCTGGTACGGTGTTAAACTCGCTCGAAGTACTATTTGTACATCATCGCTCGTTTGCCCAGTACCCGCATCATTCTGTCTTGGCAAAACCAACATTCAATTCATCATCAAAGTTTCATGCCAAATTCCATTAACTCATATCTAACCTTTGCCACTATTGTGCTTGCCAGTGGGCTAAGTGAACGGCTCGGGCAACCCAAACAACTGCTTGCTAAACCGTCATTTAGTAAGCGTAATCAACCTCTATTGGCTTATGCCGTTAGTCTTACTCAAGCTCTGTTACCAAAGCCTACCGTATCGCTGGCGATATTACCTGCCACACATCCTAATCTAGAAGCCATGCAAGATTGTCTTAAAAGTAAGGCGGTGACAACGGTTTTGAATCCCATTCCACAAATGGGTATGGGCAATAGCCTCAAGCTTGGCATCACCAGTTTACAAGAAGCAGAGTTAAGTGGTTTGAGTCATCCGTGTGGTTGGGTGTTAATTTTAGGCGTTGACCAAGTTTTGCTAGATAGTCGCCATTTGCAAACAATGCTTAATCAGATTGGTAGCCAATCAACCCAAACCGCCGATGGTGAAGCTTTGAGCGTCATTGCCAGTCGGTATGTCAAAAACAGTGCGGAAATTTGTCCCAAGAAAGCCGTCAGTAAGCCCAAAAATCCGCACAATAACGCAGATGCAGGAAAAGTCATTGGTTTGCCTGTATTGGTTAAAAAGGACGTGTTATTTGAC
>JAAXIL010000040.1:0-15693 GCA_012270355.1 Psychrobacter sp. | reverse complement strand
TTTAATGGGCGCATACCCAAATGAGTCGGTGATTTGCGTGGATATCGACCGCCTTGCCATCGACATTGACCCCCCACAACCATTGGCAATGGCAAGGGAAAAAGGGGGGGTGGGGTAGCTTAGATGGACTACCTTTGTAGCATCCTCGCCGCATCCAATGCAAAATAGGTCAAAATGCCGTCTGCCCCAGCTCGGCGAAAGCCCATCAGCGATTCTAAAATCACCGCTTCAGTGAGCCAGCCATTGGCAATCGCCGCTTTGTGCATGGCATATTCGCCCGATACCTGATAGGCAAACGTCGGCACGGCAAAGGTGTCTTTGACCTCACGTACCACATCGAGATACGGCTGACCGGGTTTGACCATCACCATGTCTGCTCCTTCGGTAATGTCTAACGCCACTTCGTGCAACGCCTCGGCACGGTTCGCCACGTCCATTTGATATTGCTTTTTATGTCCGCCTTTAAGCTGCCCTGCACTGCCTACCGCATCTCGAAACGGACCGTAGTAAGCTGAAGCATATTTAGCAGAATATGCCATGATGCTCACATTGATAAAACCTTCCGCATCCAACGCTTGCCGAATCGCCCCAATGCGTCCATCCATCATGTCGCTTGGTGAGATGATGTCCGCTCCAGCGTTGGCATGAGCCACCGATTGTTTTGCTAAAATCTCTACCGTGTCGTCATTGATTACATAGCCTGTGTCATCAATCACCCCGTCTTGCCCGTGCGTGGTGTAGGGGTCTAAGGCAACATCGGTCATCACTAACATATCAGGCACGGCATCTTTAACGGCACTTACCGCACGGCACGCCAAATTATTTGTTTGATAGGCGTGCGAGCCGTCTGGCGTTTTGAGCGACACATCGATGACGGGAAAAATATCGATGACTTTAATGCCAGCGTCAAACAAAGTCTTGGCATAGTCCACTAACAAATCTATCGACAATCTTTCAACATCAGGCATACTGGCGATTCCCTCACGCCTGTTTTGTCCTTCAATCACAAACACAGGGGCAATCAAATGTTCGGGGCGTAAGTCGGTTTCTCGCACCATGTCACGCAGTCCGTCATGCACCCGCATACGACGCAAGCGAGTTTGAGGGTAGGCTCGAGGGGTAAAAACAGGCATAAATTGTCCTATCATTTCTAATGTATTTTTAATAAGCTAACTTCTGCTAGTATAGCTGATGTGTACCAGCAATAGATAAGGATAATTCATGACCCAAAACTCAACAACCAATCACTCTAAGCTAACTGTTACGGATGACTATCACAGCGACCTAGTGGATGAAGGGCAGGCAAGTCTAGTTGGTCGACAGATGGGCAAACAGGCGGAAGACAATCACAATGGAGACGGTAAATCAGATGATAACTTCCACGAACTTGCTCAAAAAATGGCAACGCTATTTGCCAGTATGCCGTTTTTACAATTTATGAATGTCAGTGTCAGCGTGGACGACAAAGGTAGGGTGCGATGCGAGCTGGACAATCGAGCCGAACTGATTGGCAATCCCATGGCACAAATTCTACATGGTGGCGTGACCGCCAGTTTGCTCGATACCATCGGCGGATTGGTAGCAATGATTGCCGTGGGTGAAAATCTAGACTTCACTGATCCCGACCAAACCAAACGGTTTAGCCAATTTGCCACGTTGGACATGCGGGTAGACTATCTTAAACCGGGGCGAGGTGAACGGTTCATCGCAACAGGGGAGGTGGTGCGGATTGGACGCAAAAGTTGCACCACTCGCATGACCCTGACTAACGATAAAGATGAATTGATTGCTATTGGTACAGGGAGCTATGTGTATTGATGTCCAAAGCCTATAAACTGTCTCGCCGAAGATTTTTAACTAAAACGCTTGCCAGCACAGCTGCTTTGACATATTTGTCATCGTCCTATGCCCAAGACTTGGCGGCAACACCAACTTGCAAGCCTTCCACCATTCCCACCCGTCTTTTTTCCTCGTCCAACACCGCTTGGCATGACGAACGGACGGATTTGGCGTTAGCACGCATGGCATGTGCAGGTTTTAATGTGCAAAATCCTGAGATTGTCGGCAGGCAATACCTACGTTTTGCGGGGACGGACGGGCAACGCATTGCGGATTTGCAAAACATCGCCACTGGTGGCGTGGAAGCCCCAAAACTTTTGCTAGGTGTGCGGGGCGGATATGGAGCGATGCGGTTATTACCGCATGTTGATTGGACAACGCTTGGGCGAGTGCTTGCCGAGCGAGGGACGATTACCGCTGGATTTAGCGACGTGACAGCGGTGCAATGTGCGTTGCAAGCACTAGGTAGTTCGGATAAATCTCGCTTAACGCTACTTCAAGCCCCCATGCTGTTCAGTGAGTTTGGCAAAGCCACGCCCGACAAAACCAGTTGTCTGCAATTCGTCAATGCGTTAACCAATCCAAACTTAACGCTTGAAGTGACCGAGCCACATCCTGACTTGCCACTGATTCAAGACCATAAAAATACGCTCGCCACACCTCGAACGGGCGAGATATGGGGCGGAAATTTGAGCATTTTGGCAAGTTTAGCAGGGACAAAATATCTGCCCAATCCTGATGGGGGCATCGTATTCTTGGAAGACGTTGGCGAACCGCCGTATCGGCTTGAGCGGATGCTGTATTCGCTGTATTTGAACGGGGCATTTGAACGTCAGCAAGCCATCGTGCTTGGGGCGTTCAGCAGTGTTGGAGCAGATGGTTATGATGAGCGGTATAATTTGAATGCCGTCATATCCCATTTGCATCGTCTAACAGGGTTGCCGGTTGTTAGCGGTGTGCCGTTTGGACATGTGGCAGGCAAGCACAGTTTGCCAATGGGGGCAGATTGCACCCTATCGCTGACGGGTGCAGGTTATCTGTTGGCATTTGCAAATTATGCGAGGTGTGAGAGTAGTTTAATTAACGAAATGGCACTTTGTGTATAACAAAAAACTTCGCTTACCTCAAAACCCCCACCAATTCCCCCCGCACCATATGCGGACTGACAAACTCGCTAATCTTAACTTCGACAAACTTACCCAATAAGTCCACTTTTTGCTCATTGCTGGCTTTAAAAAGCACCGATCGCATGTTGTCCGCCGTGCCAAGCAATTCATCAGGATGACGGTCTGCCACTTGCTCGACGAGTACCCGTTGCACCGTGCCGACCATCGCCTGTGTTTTGGCAAGGGTTGAGTCCACAATCACCTTTTGGAACGTGGCAAGGCGTTCTTTTTTGACCGCTAATGGCACGTCATCGGGCAAGTCAGACGCTGGCGTGCCTGGCCGTTTGGAATAAATAAAGCTGTAGGAATGATCAAAGTTCAAATCTTTGGCGAGCTGAAGCGTTGCCTCAAAGTCGGCATCGGTCTCATTCGGGAAGCCGATAATAAAGTCACTCGACAAATGCATATCAGGACGCACGTTAAGTAGTTTGTTGATTTGATTGATATATACGTCGATAGTGTGGTTGCGTTTCATGCCTGCCAGCACTGCATTTGAGCCACTTTGCACGGGTAGGTGTAGATGGCTGACCATTTCGGGCAGATGATAAGCGTCGATAATGTCATCGGTAAATTCAAGCGGATGGCTGGTTGTATAGCGGATGCGGTCAATGCCGTCAACGTGGGCGACATAATGTAGCAGTTCGGCAAATCGGCAAATCGTGCCGTCGTCCTTTTCGCCTCGATAGCCATTGACATTCTGCCCAAGTAGCGTCACTTCTCGCACGCCTTGTTCAGCCAAACTGTCAATCTCTGTCAAAACGTCGTCAAGCGGGCGAGACAATTCCTCGCCACGGGTGTAAGGCACGACGCAAAACGAGCAGTACTTAGAACAGCCTTCCATAATCGATACGAATGCCTTAAAGCCCTCAACCTTTGGCTCGGGCAAAAAATCAAACTTTTCGATGCTCGGGAACGACACATCTACCGTGCCGATGCGATTTTTGGGTTTTACGCCATGCTGACGTGTCGATTCATCATACAGCTCGGGTAAGCGGTGCAAGGTCTGCGGACCAAACACCATGTCCACATACGGGGCACGTTTTTGGATGGCGTCACCTTCTTGAGAGGCAACACATCCACCCACACCAATGACCAAATTCGGATTTTGTTCTTTGAGTTTACGCCAGCGACCCAGCTCACTAAACACCTTTTCTTGTGCCTTTTCCCGAATCGAACAGGTGTTCATGAGTAGCACGTCGGCATCTTCGATAGTGTCTGTCACAACCATACCGTGCGAATCACCGAGGACATCGCCCATCTTTTCAGAATCATACACATTCATCTGACAACCTTGGGTGGCAATAAACACCTTCTTCACTGGGGCGTCGGGGCTATGCATCAGTTCCGCATCGCTATCAGTGCCATCACTGCTATCATCAAACGTGGCATAATCTGCCACTTGGCGGGTAGTGGCTTCGGGCTGGGTTGGGTCAAATAAGGTTACACTCATGGCAAATTGTCCAAATGGGTCTTAACAATAGGTCTTAATATTGTCTTTATATCAAAGAACCCTCTATTATAGCATTTTGTCACAATCATTTTGTAAAAGGCATACGTTCAAAAGCTATGCAGACTCAAGATAGTTTATCAATCCGCTAAAAAAGAGTCGCCCATGCCAACCTTTTGCAAATAATGCTAAGATAGCAACAGTTTTGGCAATTTAAGTTGAACAGTTATGGGCAAGTCGCCGGTCACCGTTGTGGTCAAAAGAGTCACCTCCGAAAAAGTGGATTGGGCGACCACCGATTATGACACCTCTGCAATCAAAGCTAAAAATGCTCACCACACATCGTACGAAGCCCTTGAAAATCAACCATCACACGTTATTCCGCAAACCAAAGCCGAATTGATGGCATTGTTTGCTACCAAGCCCCTGCCCATCAATAACAAAATCCAACCTGCCGAGTTGGACAAAGTCAACCTTCAGCGTATCGAGCTATTTGAGCAACAATACAATCGCACCAAACACCTTTATACCGTGCCGATGAGCGTGCGTCCTACCTATTTAGCATCGGCATTAAAACCGCAGTTTATTGAGTTTAAGCGTTATCAAGAGGTTCGCCACCTAGACCAGCGTAGCCTTATTGATTTTGCGGGTATTGATATGTTGTGGCGACAAATTCACATTGTCGATGACTTAATTACCGATATTGTTAGCCACATGCCGGCTCAACGTCCTGTGGGTTGGCAGATGACCTCAGCGGGCAAAAATCACCTAAAACTGCCGACCGTCGGGCGACTCAAGGATAAAGAGCAAATCGCTGACCAAGCCAGCTTAACCAGCTATGTGCTGGGGCATTTTGGGGTGATGAGTTACACCTTTGACCGTGCTTTTTTTATTGGGCACGTTCTTGGCTATCTGTTTTGCTGTTATTATTTGTCGCATTTATCGATTGCGTATGGGGCAACGCCACTGTCTGCCACGTCGGTTAAAAATTACCCTTATGCCACGCTCGACACCGCCAAACTGGTGCGACTGCTACAAACGCTTGACGTACGGGTAAAAAAACGGATTTATCAATTGGCGATATTGTGTGCTCGAGTGAGTGTGTATAAACTCGACAAACACGTTGAAAAAATGCTGATTAAAGAAGTCAATGAGTTTAATAAAAAACAGCAAATTGCCCATCTGGACAAATTGATTGAGACAGGACTCATGCCCAATGCGGAATTTGATTTGGATGACGACGACGAGGACAATACGGATAAAAAATAGCCAAATAAAAATTGCCATCTAAACGTTATCAACTCTCTAAGCTAAGTGCCTTCCTCAACCATAACCTGACCAATAACGACCCGATAAATAACCATGCCCGCCTATCACTATAAAGCCCTAACGCCCGATGGCAAAGTCACCAAAGGCGTGATGCAAGGCGACTCGGCCCGCCAAGTTCGGCACAATCTTCGAGGCGATGCCATCATGCCGATGGAGGTGCTGGCAGTGGAAGGCAAAATTGCTCAAACAAAAGGTAGGCGTAACGGACGTCATAAGGGGCTTTCGGCGTATGAGTTAGCATTGGTGACTCGGCAGTTGGCGGTGCTATTAGCTGCTGCGATTCCCCTTGAAGAAGCCCTTGCTTCAGTCGCCAAGCAATCCCAAAAACCGCACGTCGCCTCGACCATGTTGGCGGTTCGCTCGCAAGTGCTTGAGGGGCATAGCTTTGCCTCTGCCTTAGAGCAGGCGACCAATTTTCCGAAGCTCTATGTGGCAACGGTAGCGGCGGGTGAGAAGTCGGGGCATTTAGACTTAATTCTTAATCAACTTGCTGACTACACCGAAAACCGTTTTGCCCTACAAAAAAAGGTGCAAGGGGCGATGGTTTATCCCATCATTTTGATGGTCATGGCGACGGCAGTGGTGATTGGGCTAATGAGTTTTGTTGTGCCAAAAATCGTTAAGGTGTTTGAGCAGTCCGAGCAAGCTTTACCACTCATTACGCAAGTGGTGATGGGTATCTCGAACGTGATTGTCAGTTGGTGGTGGCTGATTTTGTTGGTATTGGTGGGGCTGGCGTTTTTATTCTATCGTTTTGTTCGCACCGACGTTGGTAAAAGCACGGTGGATAAATGGGCACTTAGACTGCCGGTGTTTTCTCGTCTTTCCAAAAACCTCAACGCTGCCCGCTTTGCCAGTACCATGTCGATTCTAGTTAGGTCTGGTGTACCAGTCATCGATGCGTTGAACATTGCCTCGGCAGTGGTTACCAATGTGCATATCCGCCGTGTGATTGATGCGGCAACGTTAAAAGTCACCGAAGGGGCGAGCCTATCTAGCCAACTGGAAGCCTCGTCCTATTTTCCGCCAATGATGGTGCAAATGATAAAAAGTGGCGAGAACTCTGGCGAGCTTGAGGATATGCTAAAGCGAGCGGCAGACATGCAGGAAAATGAGGCGACTAATTTTATCAGCACGTTACTGTCGTTACTTGAGCCATTCATGCTGGTGCTGATGGGCGTGGTGGTCATGTTGATTGTGATGGCAGTCATGTTGCCCATCGTCAATATGAACGATTTGGCTTAGCAAAAAAACCTCAAGGGGATATTTACAAGCCATTGCGTTATGTTCAAGCAACATTTGTTTGCACAATCCTTATTTGCATGACCCGCTTTACTTTATATAGTGGGCGAATTTTATATCATACATTTTAAAATAATATAATGGAATTTATTATGCCACCAGTTAAACCAGTAAATACGTCAATCAAACTGACAAAAAATGTCACTTTTAATAAAACTGCTCCAAACCTTTACCAATCAGGCTTTACTTTGATTGAAATCATGGTGGTCATTGTTATTTTGGCAGTTTTGGCGGGGTTGGTGGTGCCGAATATTGTCGGCAAAAGTGATCAAGCCCGAGTGGGTACGACAGAAACCATTTTGTCAACGGTATCCAATTCATTGGATGAATATCGAGTGTATAACGCCAAATACCCGACGACTGGCGAAGGGCTTGATGCCCTGATTACCCCAACCGCAGATTCCAAAAACTTCCCAGAAGGCGGTTATATCAAAGGGGGCTACCCCAAAGATGGTTGGGATAACGACTTGCAATATATTTCACCGGGTACAGAAGGTCTTCCGTTTGATTTGTTTTCGGTGTGAGCGGACTGTCATCAGTGTGGGGAATGGCTTTATGCTGATATTTATGCCACGCCTTAGTCACTTTTTTAAATAATTAAACAAACCGATTGAACGAACCGAATCCGCTAATGCCATACTCAACCAATGAGACTCACTCATCCTTTCAAAACTGTCAGTTAAGTTCATCGAACCGCTTAGCTAGGCGGTTTTTTTCTCTGTGGATGCTAATCGTTGTGATGTTACCGTTCACTGAACTGCAAACAAACGCTTATGGGGCAGATTTGGCGGATTTGTTTGGCGATAGCAGTGGTTCGCAAAACGAGTTTTTACCTGTTGATAAAGCCTTTAATGTGTTGGCAGAACAATCGGGCAACAAAGTGACGGTCACCATCGACATCACGCCTGGGCACTATGTCTATCAAAATAAACTTAAGCTCAATTTGCCTGATGGCGTAACGGCAACGCCATTTCGCTTTAACCAAACTGCCAAAACCGTAGACGACCCTAACTTTGGCAAAGTGCCGATTTTTGACCAATCGCAGGTCATTGCTACGGCAACCCTGACTAATTCTTCAGACAAAGCTATTCAAAATTCAGCCACTCTAAATTGGCAGGGCTGTGCCAAGGCAGGTTTGTGTTATCAGCCAGAGCGACAAAAAATATCCATCAATTTACCCAAAAAAGCGGTTGTGGGTCAGTCAAGTGCTGGGTCTGGTTCTAATAAAGCAAATGCTGAGACAAAATCCTCTAGCAAAACTGAAGCTAATAAAAAGGAAACCGCTTCTACCCAAAGCAATTCTGCTAATACTAAACAATCCGAGTCGAAATCAGGCGTCAATCAAACCGCAGATCGCCAAAATTCCCCACCTGCTAATCAAGCGAACGGAAGAGACGAGTTACAAACCTATGCAGCCCCCCCAACTAATGAAGCTTTGCAAGACGAACCACAGGACGAGCTACAGGGCGACAATGCCGAAGCCATTATCAATGCGAATGACCTCGGCAATATGGCAGAAGGATCAGAAGGACAGACGCAAGGAGTGCCAGACGATATAAATTTAACAACCAACGAAGCGTTAGAAGTAGAAACAGAAACAGAAGACTTTAATAGTAACATAGATAACAACGTAAACGCTTCTTATGCACAAAGCTCAAACGTAAACTTAGCAACTGACTCGCAAATGCTAAATACAGATTCCGTTAACAATGCTGATCCTTTTGGCTTGGCAACGCATCCGCTATTGGCATTGGGACTAATATTTTTGGCAGGGCTGGTTCTGGCGTTTACCCCGTGCGTATTACCGATGCTACCAATCGTGAGCAACATTGTTGCCCGCCAGCATAATCCGACGGTGCGAGGGGGCGTAATTCTAAGCGGAGCCTACGCCCTTGGCGTGGCGACGGCCTATGGCATCCTTGGAGCAATGAATGCTATTGTTGGGCAATCGCTTAATGTCAGCGGCTGGCTACAAAACCCCGTGATTTTGCGCACCTTTGCGGGGGTGTTTGCGGTGCTGGCGTTATATATGCTTGAGGTCATCAACCTACGCTTACCAACAGCTCTCAGTCAAAAATTACAAGCCACCAGCCAAAAAGGTGATAAATATCTCGGTAGTGTGTGGGGCAGTGGATTGGCAGGTTTATTGTCTGCCCTGGTGGTGTCGCCTTGCGTATCCGCTCCGTTGTTTGGTGTATTGATTGCCGTATCCACCATTGGTAATCCCGTGTTGGGTTTTTTCGCCTTATTCTTACTTGGACTGGGCTTGTCTGCCCCATTGATTTTGGTGGGAGCAAGCGAAGGTGGGCTGATGCCAAAAGCAGGCGAGTGGATGAATTGGGTCAAACAAGGCTTTGCTCTGCTATTGTTTGCGGTATCGCTCTTGCTCATCGAACGGGTGCTGATGAGTGCTTGGATGCTATTGCTATGGGCGGTTTGGTTTATGGTGGTAGCCATGTGGGCGTGGGGCTGGCAAGGAAAGGGGCAGATGCTTAGCCGTGCCATCGCAAGCATCGCAGGCGTGTGGGCAGTGTGTTTGCTTGTTGGCGTCGCAACGGGCAGTAATGACAGTTGGCAACCGCTAAATAAATTGACATTAAATGGACAAGGTGCAAATGCGATCACTCTTGATGACAGTAATCAAAATTCGGTGATGCCCGAGGCTTTGCAAGCAACAAACATCACTACCATTGCCGAACTTGAACCCATCATTGCCCAAAATCCAAAGGTTTTTGTGGATGTTACCGCCGACTGGTGCATCGAGTGTCGCATCATGGATAAAACATTGTTTGCCAATCCCCCTGCCGAACTTGCAGGTTGGAAGGTGGTGAAACTCGACATTACCGAAACCAACGCCGATTCAAAACAGGTGATGCAGACCTTTAAGCTATTTGGTCCGCCCACTTTCCTATACTTCGTAAATGGAGAGTTGCAAGGGCAACAAGTAGGCGAAGTGAAACGGCAAGAATTTATCAAAGTTCTCACCAGTTTATAGATGCCTGACTAAAACAAACCCATATTCCGTCCATTTTTTATAAGTATTGTCTTTTTTTTGTATCTAATACAATGGTTTTGTAGTAGAGTTGCTGATTAACAGTTGTCGATTAAATCAGTGCATACAAAGATGACGCAAGCCAGTTCGGACAAAAAGGTGGCGGGTAAACCTCGTTTCACACTTTTAGAAAACATCCATCTGACATTAGGCGTATTAACGTTTAGTGCTTGTTTTGCGTTTTTGCTAAATGGGGTCGGATGTAAAGATTTATTTGCTGATATTTTTCCATTTAATCAAGAAGCGGAATATTCAGAGGAGGTCACCTATACGCTAGATCCGCTAGAAGTAGAAGATGGATCAGTATCTGTAATCGATGCCGAGCTTGATGCAAATTCTAATGCCAGCTATCGTGACAACCCTCAAGCCAAAGTTAGCTTACCGATTTCATGTCGCAATCAAGACATCACCAATGCCTATGCACAACAATATAATAACCTGCAAGTCAAAGGCTGTGGCACTGTTTCCGCCCTCTTGTCTGATGACAATCATGGCAGTCGTCATCAACGTTTCATCGTTGATTTGCAAGACGTTGCCGAGCCACATACGGTACTGATAGCCCATAACATCGACCTCGCTCCTAGAGTAAGCGAATTGAAGGTTGGCGATGTGGTCACTTTTTATGGCGAATACGAATACAATCCCAAAGGGGGCGTGGTACATTGGACGCATCATGACCCAAAATCCATCCATGTTGATGGCTGGATTGAGCTTGGTGGCGTTCGTTTTGAATAATGAACAATAAGTGCTAGCAATCAAGCAAATTAAATCTTGTCTATCGTCCACATTACTAGGCGAAATTATCTTAAACAGGTATACTGTTCATCATCGCTTATCTTTATATCTTTTATTTTGTCCGTTTGACATTTATGTTCTGGTAGCATGAAAAGTCAAATTAGGGTTTGTTCATGTTTTCAGTCCTGTCATTAGTGTCTCCTTCTCAAAAAAAAACCAATTTTAGTCGTTCGCCACTATCGTTGTCCGTGCTAAAAGTCATTATGCCCATGATGCTTAGCTTGCCAGTTTTGGCTTACGCACAGGATGGACAAAGCGACAGCAATGTACAGCATCTTGCTCCCACAGCAATCAATACGGCAACAACTGCTAATGCTAACCCACCCAGCACCGACCTATTTTTAGAATGTGCTACCTTAACGACGGATTCAGCACGGTTGGCATGTTATGACAAAGTGGCAAACGCTGGCGTAAGCACCGTACCAACCTCGAAGCAACCGCTGAATATTGTTAAGTCTGTCGAAGCGTCTATCAAAGAAGGTAAGCCCAAAGTCGTATTGGGCGACAGCGAAGGTGATGCAACTCTAGCAGTGGTTGAGCCAGTGGACACATCGGATAACAGCTATGTCGACAGCGAAGTGGTGGCGATATCCCCTCTCATCCCTGCTGATGAACAACAAGTGCTTGCTGAAGTGGGTATGAGTGAAGCGGATTTAGGGCGGTACAGTCCGTTAAGCCTCGCCTTTGATCTTGACAAAAACAGTGAGCAGGGCATTTGGAGTGCCAGACCCTATCAGCCGATGTACATTTTGCCAGTGTTTGCAACATTTGATCCCAATCGGTCGCCCGAAACGCCAACGCAAGAAGAATTCACCTATAGCCGTGGTGAATACGAACCAGTTGAACTCAAGGCACAGATTTCGTTTAAGACTAAGGTTGCTCAAGATTTACTCGATACCAATGCCGACCTGTGGTTTGGCTATACTCAGCAAATGCATTGGCAGGTATATAACGAAGATGAGTCTCGCCCATTTCGTGCCAATGACTATATGCCTGAGCTTTTCCTAACCTTACCCGTGACTGCAAATCTCCCCCAAGATGGCAAACTTAGAATGCTGGGAGCAGGAGCGATACACCATTCCAACGGGCAAGGGGATCCTGGGTCACGCTCATGGAATCGGCTGTATTTGATGGGCGGAGCAGAGTGGGGCAAGCTCACGGTCATGCCAAGGGTATGGGCACATATCAAAAACGAAACCGATGCCAACCCCAGTGATAACCCCGACATAACAGACTACTATGGGTATGGTGATTTGCAAATGCTCTATGACTTAGGCAAAGGTAAAACGCTTGGCGGTGTAGGTCGCTATAATATAGGCGAAGGCAATGGAGCGATTGAGCTTAATTACACCCATCCATTTGATGAAGATGTGTATGGGTTTTTGCAGATTTTTCACGGGTATGGTGAGTCGATCATCGACTATAACCACAAATCAACTGCCGTCGGTATGGGGCTGACCCTAAGTGACTGGAAGGGTTTGTAAGCCATATTTGCCAAAAATAATGCCCTACATGTTGGGCATGACATATCACGAATACGTCAAATCGACTTGTAGCATTTGTGGGGTGAGCACATCGACAGTTGGGTCAGAATTAAATCATAGCGATAAGTGGTGGCATCAACTTACTGTATCAACGCTGGTGTGCCAAGCCTGCCACGATGCCATACACTGGCTACCCAAACCGCAACTTATCGACATGGGTGAACTTGATAACGATCAACTTAAAGAAGCTTTTTCGCTAAGCGTTCAAACCGCCTCAACGTATGGTGGTGTGCTACGCCAAGCCATGCTTAACTTCAAGCATCATGATGACATTGCATCGCTGCCGATGCTGATTCACGCCATTCGACAACTGCCCCGCCCGAGCGGGTGTCATGCGGGCAATGCTATCATTTTGCCCATGCCAACTACTGCCAAACGCATCGGTAATCGAGGCTTTGATCCCGTAACCATTTTGTCACGTTATTTGTCTAAACACTGGCGATTACCACTATGGCATGGAGTGAGCCGAGTGGACGATGGTATTAGCCAACAAGGTCTTGGCAGACAAGAACGTCGAGACAACATCAAAGGGGCGTTCGCCTTAACTAATCCATTGCCCGACAAGCCTTATCGACATATCATCCTATTTGACGATGTGGTTACGACAGGCTCCACCCTTAAAGAATTGGCATTCAGTCTGATTAACTCGACGCAATTTCCCTATAATACCTTTCATTTGTCCGCTTATGCCATTTTAGGTGGCAAACGCCCTTGATATATCTTATAACGATAAGATAACATATTTTTAACAATCTGATATCAATCCGTTCGTGTGGCTGTGTTAAGGCATATTTATTGCAGCTTTTATTAACTATAAGCATAAACCACCGCCTCTAGGCAGACAGATTATGATCCGTTTCAATGCTTCGTCCTATCGAGTATCTGATAGCTCCTCTCAATTATATGAAAGGAATGGATACTGTAAACCAACTCAAGGGTTTACTTTGGTGGAGTTGATGGTCACGATTGCAGTGTTAGCGATTATTGTCAGTATCGCTGCGCCTAGTATTAGTACGCAGTTGGCCAATCAGCGAGTGAAAGCGACTGCGGTTACTATTGAGAGTGCGTTAAAGGAAGCTAAGGCTGAGAGCGTGATTCGGCGTCAAGATGTTACCTTGACATATAATAGTGCCTTAACGCCAAAGACACTTACCTTAACCGCCGATGGTGCTGAGCTTTCTAAATTTAGTATAGCTGGTCAAAGTACGGTGACGATTACACCTACTACCGCAATTAGCGTTATCTTTCGATCAAACAAAACCATATCGGGCTCTAGCAGTGTGGTCTATACCATTTGTGATAGTAATAATAAGGCAGCACCTCGACAAATTGAGGTAAGTACTATAGCGAATATTAGTCATAAGCTAGGAGGGTCTTGCTAATGGGAAACCTAGTGAATCAGCGCGGTGTAGGCTTAGTAGAGGTTATGGTAGCACTACTATTATTAGCCGTAGCGGTATTAGGATTTTCAGCAATGCAAATGACTGCTGTCAAAGCGACAGATGAGAGTCTTATGCGGACACGAGCATTGACTATTATGAGAGGTGGTGCAGAGGCTATGCGTACTAATTCAGCCGGAATAAACGCCTTTAAAGCTGCGGTGAATGGTGATGCGGATTCTATAACTATCGATAGCGCTACTATTACCAAGGATAGCTGTGTAAAAAATACAGCTGGAGCACCAGCGGCTACAGATAGCTGTACTATCGATCAGCTAGCGACACGTGATGGCTTATTGATGAAATCATATGCAGAAGATAATGATATTAATGTAGGGTTAGTCCCTAATGGCTGTCCTGGTACTTCAGGTAATCAAGAACGCCAATGTTTTGTAGCCAGCTGGGGCGATACTACAGTAGCCTTGAGTGATAGCACGGCTAACGCTTGTGCCAATGAAAATGGAACCTATAAGAACGGCGCAGAGTGCTTTATTATGGAGGCTTACTGATGTCAAACCTTGAAAATCATGATACTCGTCAGTCCGGCTTTACATTGATAGAGCTAATGATTTCATTAGTGTTAGGTTTGCTGATCTCAGCTGCTGTTATGCAAGTATATCTGATCAGTGTTAAAACTAGCAGTGTACAGGCGAGTGGCAGTGAGTTAATAGATGCTAGTATTTTTGGCATACAACAATTAGAAAAAAAAGTTCGTTTAGCCAACTTAGGTAATCCTGCTACTAGGATTGACAGTACAACGGCAAAAGGCGGTATTGTATTAACAGGTGCTAATTTAGGTGTTACTCAGCCTTATACTGATACAGGATATTTGACCAGACGGGCCGGTGATAGTGCGAGCGGTACTAATGGCTGGACTGGCGCCTCAAATACGACTGTTGCTAGCGATCAGCTGACCATTCAATATACTAATATAACGGGCAGCCCATTTAGTGACTGTGAGGGGGCAACCGTTGAGATCAATGAGACTGCTGTTGAACGCTATTTTTTGCGTCCTGTTACCAACGATACTAGTAGCGGCGCTATCAAAAATCTAGTCTTAGCTTGTGACGCGGGTAGGGTAACTAATACAACCCCAGCGACAATCACTAATTTTGGTGAAGCGGGTCAAGAGTTTATTACTAATGTTGACCAATTTAAAGTGTTATTAGGTACTCAATCTGATTCTGGTAGTACTGCAGGTCAGCTCATGTACTTACCTAGCAATTCATACTTAGACATAACGGGTAATAAACCTGCTATCACAGCCGTTAAGATGGGATTAATCGTTCACGGTAGTACGCCTGTATTAGGAAGTGAAGATCAAACCTCTTTTGTGCTACTAGGTCAAAGTAATAATCTAAAAAACGATACTTCGCGTAGCAAGCAAGTACGGACCACTTATGAGACGACCATACTGCTGCGCAATGCTCGTGTCGTTAATGTAAATACTGGCTTATAATAGTTGGTAGGGAGAATAAGAGTGACTGCAAAGCGCTATTCATCAAGTTCGACCACAAAAGATCTCAAAATGACTCTTAGATATCAAAACCATGAGCGCGGAGCAACGCTAATAGTAGTGCTGCTGTTCTTGGTGTTGATAATGCTGGCGGGTGCTATAGCAGTCAGGCAGAGTAACACTAATCTAAAGATTGCTACTAGCGATCAGATCAACACCGTATTACTACATTCCTCAGATAGTACCAATCAAAAGCTTGATATGACGATCAACAGCAGCGCTACGACTACAGAGTATAAAGACATTACCAGTGCAGCAGTGCTA
>JAAXIL010000136.1 GCA_012270355.1 Psychrobacter sp. | reverse complement strand
GTTCGGGCGGATGGCGAAGGCGGTTAAACCTCGCCAAAACTTTGACGAGCCGTGCCGCTTTATTGCTACTGGATGAGCCAACCAACCACTTAGACTTAGATGCCATCTTGTGGCTTGAAGATTGGATAACCCGTTTTGATGGTACATTGCTTCTTATTTCGCATGATGAGCGGTTTTTGGATGCCACAGTGGGGCATATTTTGCACATCGAAAACCAAAGCATGACGTTATACACGGGTAATTACTCACAATTTATCCGCACCCGAAGCCAACGTCTTGCCCAGCAAGAACAGGCTTACGCCAAACAGCAAGCGACAAAAGCCCATCTTGAGGATTTTGTGCGTCGGTTTCGAGCCAAAGCCACCAAAGCCAAGCAGGCTCAAAGTCGCCTCAAACAGCTCGAACGCATGGCAGACATTGCCCCTGTCATGGCGGACAATCCGTTTTCTTTTTCTTTTTATGAGCCAACCCAGTTGCCGTCGCCGTTGATTACGCTGGAAAATGCCAGTGTTGGCTACGACGGTGCGCCACTACTCGACAACATTGGGCTACAAATCACGCCCGACACTCGCCTAGGTTTGCTTGGCATGAACGGGGCGGGTAAATCGACGCTGATTAAGGCATTGGTAGGCGAATTGCCCCTTATCTCGGGCACTCGCAAAACCGCAGAAGGCTTACAGCTTGGCTATTTTAATCAGCATCAAATGGACAGTTTGGATGGCGATGCCAGCCCGATGCTGATGCTCAGGCGACTGGCAGGCACGACATCCGATGCCACGTTGCGGGCGTTTTTGGGCAGTTTTGACTTTCGAGGTGAGCGAATTGATACGCCCTCTGCCTCGTTTTCGGGCGGGGAACGGGCAAGATTGACCCTTGCTCTTATCGTTTGGCAAAGTCACAAAGTGTTTTTTTTAGATGAGCCAACCAACACCCTAGACTTGCAAATGCGACAAGCCTTGATGTTGGCATTGCAACAGTTTGACGGGGCGGTGGTTTTGGTGTCGCATGACCGCAAACTCATCGCTGGGGTTTGTGATGAGTTGATGCTCGTGCATGATGGGCGAGCCGAAGAATTTACGGGCGACATCAGCGACTATGGCAAATGGCTCAGTGACAACCGACTTTCTGCAACCAAATCCGCCCCTACTTCCTCCCCACCTCTGGAGTCATCCGAGAAGATAGACCCAAGCAAACTAGGCAAGCCAAACAATGACACCGCAGACAAAAATCTAAGTGCAACGTCAGGTACGACACATAATACAACGCACATCTCATTACTCAGTAAAGATGAGCTTAGGCGACGCAAAGCCGAACAACGCAAACTCACCGCCCCCATACGCAAACGTATCGATACCGCAGAACAGACGCTTGAAAAACTATCTACCAAACTGGAAGATTTAGAAAATAAACTGACCGACACCAGCCTGTATGAGGACGCCAATAAAGACAAATTGCTCAAGCTATTGGACGAGCAATCCACTTTGCAAAGCGACCATGCCGAGCAAGAAATGGCACTGCTTGAAGCCATGGAAGAACTTGAGGCGAAGGAAGCAGAATTTGATAGCAGTTTTCAATAACGATTTGCGACAACGTTTTTTGAAAACGATGCAATCAAACTAGGGTCTAAGCTAAGTTAAGTAAATGCCTTTAAGGTTGATTTTATTCCGTCTTTATGACGGCACTTCAAACCGTACATTCTGCACCAAATCAGGATGCAAACTTTTGGCAACGGGGCAGGTGAGGGCTGAATTTTTAAGAATGGTGAGCGTCCTGTCATCGAAGGCTTGCTTAAACTCGATAACCACTTGCACCTCACTCACTCGGCGGGGATCAGTTGCCATCACTTTGGTAACATTGGCGGCTGTGCCCGCTAAATCCACGTCCATATCTCGAGCTTTGATGCCCATGATGGTCAGCATGCAACTTGCCAAACTGGTAGCGAGCAAGTCAGTGGGTGAAAACGCCTCGCCTTTGCCATGATTGTCGGTTGGGGCATCGGTAATGACCTCATTATTTGATTTGAGGTGGATGGCACTGGTGCGTAACTCGCCTTGATAGGTGACGGTTGAGGTGGTCATTGGATTTCCTTATTTAGCGTAGTTGATGGTGGATTTGGTTAATATAGCCTGCATTAAACTAAATCGCTACAGCGTTAGGCTCGCTCGAAGTATTATTTATACATCGTCGCTCACCTGCCTTGTATCGAATTTATTTATTTTTAGCTATATTTAGAGGGTGTTTAATCCTAACGACGGTCTATTTCCCCTTCGCATCTGCCCAAATCAGTTTGTGCAATTGTAATTGAAAACGGACGGGCAGGGCATCGGCAAGTATCCAATCGGCAAGTTGACTTGCTAAGGCAGGTACGCCTACTGCTTCCGCCGTATCCGCATCTTGTTCCACATGAAACATAGGTGAAAACCATACCACGCCCACTTTATCCGCCAATTGATGCTCGGTAACCATTTGCTTCGCCCAGTCATAATCGGCTCGGTTCATGATGACAAATTTAAGCTGGTCATGCTCGGTTAAATACGCCACATTACTCCACAAATTCTTGTCCATCTCACCGCTACTTGGCGTTTTAATGTCCATCACTCGGCTCACTGCCGTTGGCACGTCTGCAATAGACAATGCCCCTGCCGTTTCTAGCGACACGTCGTAGCCTGCTTTCAACAGTCGCCTTATCAGTGGGATACAATTCGGCTGGGCAAGCGGTTCACCACCGGTAACGCATACCCGCTTACAAGGATACTCAACGACGGTTTGCAAAATGGCATCCAAGCTCATCCGCACCCCGCCCGAAAACGCATAAGCGGTATCGCAATACACACAGCGTAGCGGGCACCCTATCAAGCGGATAAACACCGTCGGCAGTCCCGCTGTCAGTGCCTCGCCCTGAAGTGAGTAAAAAATTTCATTAATTTTAAGTCCCGCTAATTCATCTGTAACAGGAATGGCAACATTTCTTAGCATAATTACCAACGTTTATTCGTGACCTCGGTTATAAAATAACATTGAATTTTGTTTAAATATCTTTTAACCAAACTTAACCTTTTCTGTTGTCAGACTATTATTAAATTTCGAGGCTTACTACCATGATATTACAAAAATCTTCTACCCTACTGACTTCTGGACTAATCGCTGTTGCAGTGGCAATGACCACGCCTGCAATGGCAGAAAATACAGACGTGCGGTTTGTCAAAGGAGCAACTTCTGCAAACTACCAAGGACAACTAAAAGGCGACACATACGATACATACACTTTTTATGCCAAGAAAGGTCAACATCTCAAAGTGACTTTGGCAGGG
>JAAXIL010000201.1 GCA_012270355.1 Psychrobacter sp. | reverse complement strand
TGCTGTCGTCTAATGAAATTCATGACATTGCCATTGCGATTGGTGGTGACCCTGCCTCGGACGACTTGAGCGAGTTACGCTATGACAAAATCTGTATCTTAGCTGATGCCGATTCGGACGGCTTGCACATTGCCACGCTGATTTGTGCGTTGTTCGTCAAGCATTTTTCGGCATTGGTGGAAGCTGGGCATTTATTCGTTGCCATGCCCCCACTGTATCGGGTGGATATCGGCAAAGAAGTGCATTACGCCCTAGATGATGGTGAGCTTGAGCACATTTTAAGCAATGCCCCCGCCAACAAAAAGGCTCAAATTACCCGTTTTAAAGGGTTGGGCGAGATGAGCCCCGACCAGCTTAGAGAAACGACCATGCACCCTGATACCCGTCGGCTGGTGCAACTCGACCTAGACGACCCAATCTTGACGGGCGAGATGATGGACATGCTCCTTGCCAAAAAACGCTCTTCTGACCGCAAAGCATGGCTTGAACGTAAAGGCGATTTGGCAGAGATTGTGGTGTAAATGGTGGTACAAAAATCGCACCTTGATTGCCATGAGTGGGCGTAATGACTGTGCTATAGTGACGAATAATACGCATTCACGAAAACGACAATAACCATTTGATAATGAACAAGGAAAAGTTATCCATGTCAGAATCCATTGCTTCCAACTCGCATGACCATGACCACGATTACCGACACCATAGCAGTCATGACCATGACCATTCGCAAGATGACGGTTTGGCATATTTCGCTCATAAATACGTCGTACCCCCTGCCAAGTATTACATTGACAAGGTGTTAAAACGGCAGGATTTGGGGGATAATATACCGAAACGTGGTGGTGTCATCACGCCTCCGATTGCCAGTGCATTTCTTAAGGCGTTGGGGTGGACAATTAAGGGCGATATTCCAAACGTCAAAAAAGCCGTGTTTTTAGCGTTGCCTCATACGTCCTATTGGGACGGAGTGTATGCCATTCCGTGCATCATCGCTTTAGATTTGGACGTGAAAGTGCTTGGCAAGCAAAGCCTGTTCAAAAACTTTGCTAGCAAAGCATTTTTTGATTGGGTAGGTGTCATTCCGATTGACCGTGCCAACAAAGGCTCGGTGCTCAAAGCCACCATCGACAAGTTTAATGAACGTACTTCGCTGTTCTTGGGGCTGTCACCCGAAGGCACTAGAAGCTATGCTGAAAAATGGAAGTCAGGTTTTTATCACATTGCTCGTGCGGCAGACGTGCCGATTGTGCCTGTGGCGATGGACTATGCCACGCGTGAGATTCGCTTTATGCACAAAGTTGAGCCGACAGATAACTATGAGGCAGATTTGGCGAGAATCCTGAATATGTATCGGGGCGTGCTACCCAAGCACCCCGAAAATATGTCGCAGCCTTTGCAGGACGTGAATGGAATTTACGACTAATACCTTTCCCAAAAAATAAAATCTCTTTGTCAAACTCGCTTGCTGTACTAAGTGTACTATCTTCGCTTGTTTTCCTAGATATTTTAATTTTTGGTTCTGGTATCACTAGGATGCAATGGCGGTTTGAAACAACCGCCCTAGCTTATCCGTGACACGCTTTTAAAATTGAGGCTGACCATTCGACGCACTCACGCCACCATCGACAGGCAGGTTCACGCCTGTAATCATCGCCGCATCGTCGCTGGCTAAAAAGGTGATGGCAGCGGCAATGTCTTCAGGTGTTGCCAGCCCCCCCCTTGGCCACCGGGCAAGGAACTTCTCGGTTGTGGCGTCGTTTTCTTGAATGTTGGTAGTCATGTTGGTTTTAGTGACTGAAGGATTTACCGCATTTACCCGCACGCCATCCCGACCATGATCCATCGCCAAAGTGCGGGTTAGGTTGGTCACTCCAGCTTTGGCGGCGTTATATGCCGCCATGTTCCAGTCGCCACCCATGCCCGACACCGACGACACATTAATGATATTGCCTTTCGATTTAATCAACTCAGGCATCGCCGCCTGACAGACGTAAAAGGTACCGTTTAGGTTCACATTGATGGCATCTTGCCAATCATCAGCAGATAAATCAGTAATTTTGCCTTGTACGGCTTTGCCAGCGTTGTTCACCACCACGTCAATTTTGCCAAACTTTTTGATAACGTGTTCGACCATCGCTTGCACTTGCGATTGGACGCTGATGTCGCAAGTCACGGTGAGGTGATTGTCATTGTGAATGAAGGTGTAGTCTTGCGGTAACATCGAGGCGGTTTCCTCAAGTGTCGATTTGGTGCGACCCACCAGCACCACTGCCGCCCCTTCATTGGCAAAGCGAATGGCGGTGGCTCGCCCAATGCCTGAGCCTGCTCCCGTGACGATGACGATTTTTTCCTTAAAGCGTTTCATGATGTGTACCTTAATGGTTGTTATGGGCAGTGTCCATTATGACATAGCTTCTTAAACATAAAATCTAAAACATAAAAAAGGCAACCCCAAGGCTGCCTTTTTTACATAATACGTGCTAATTTCAATACCAGCTTTTACTAGTTCAAGTCATCGCTATCGAACGTGCTCGAAGGTGGTGTAGTGTTGCTAGTAGTGGTTGAAGTCACTGTTGATGACACTTTCGTATCGGCATCTGCCATCACTGCTGTGTCGCCACGTGGTTCAGAGGTCATCTTAGTGTTACGAGTCGTATCTACCTTCAAACCTGTGCGTTCTTCATCCATTTTGTCTTGCATCTTGCGAAGCAAGCGAGCTGCAGCTTCTTGACCGCCAAGACCAAATGACAAAGCAAAGGCAACCGCAACTGCACCAAGCGTCAAGCCGAATGCCAAGTTAACGATTGAGTCGGCAATACCCATCGCTTTTAGACCCATCGCAAGCACTAAGCCCATGATAAGCACACGCACGATGTTGGCTAGGAACTGAGAGCCTTGCTCGGAACGCTCAACGATGCCAGCAATGATGTTGGCAAGCCAAAAGCCGATGAACAAGATGACCGCACCCAATAGGATGTCTGCACCGAAAGCGATGAACATGGTGATGATGCCACTGATTTGCTCAAAACCAAGCACGTCAGCAGCCATAATGCCCGCAAATAACATGGCAAAGAAAATCAACGCTTTGGCAACAAGGTCAGAAACGGTCATCGTACCCATCGCCTCTTGCAAGCCAACTTTGGCAGGTAAGGCATTTACAGACGTATTCGCTAGCAAGCCACGCACCACGTTCGCCACCATTTTCATGATCATATAAGTGATGATCAAGATAGCAGCAGCAGTAATGATGTTTGGAATCGCACCGATGATTTCGTTCAGCATATTCACGGCTGGACGAGTAACGGTGTCGATGTTAAGGGCATCAAGAGCAGCAACGATGGTTGGGATAATTACTAGCAAGAATGCCAACGAACCCGCTAGGTTTGGCAAGCTGTTGTGACGCTCGCCTGTAATACCAGCACGGTCGGCATAACCTTGTAGGTCAAGCGTAGACACAAAACTTGTGGCGATACCACGCACCACTTTGGCAACGATATAGCCAATAAAGAAAATGATAGCGGCAGCGATGATATTCGGGATGGCATTAAGGAACTTATCAACCATATTGGTCAATGGAGCAAATAGCCCATCTAACTCAAGCTGTCCTAACACAATCACGATGGTGAATAGTAAGATAACCCAATACACCATGTCTGCGATGGTGCTGCTCATGGGGCGAACGCCTGCATGGGCAGTCAACCTTTCATCGAGAGTAGTTTTTGACAATGCCATGTCAACGCCAGTGCGAGCAACCGTCGCAATGACCCAACCGATGGCACCGATAATGGCAGCACCAAGTAAGGTTGGAATAAACGCCAACACTTTGTTAATCATATTGCCAAACGGCACAGAGATGGCATTTAAGCTAATCATGCTTAATGCACCAGAGATTGCCATCAAGAAAATGAACCAAAACACCACCTTGCTAACGATGCCTTCGATGTCATAGTTCTTGCCAGTTGACGTATTCATACGCTGATTGACATTCATGCGGGCAAGCAAGCCACGCACCAACCCAGCAATACCCAAAGCAACCAACCAACCAATCACAAACACCAAAATGGCAGCAATGATTGAGCCGATAGGACCGCCTAGGTTGTTATTAAACCAAACAAACATGTTATCCATGTTGCTGCTCCTATTAAATCAGACCTTTAAACCCAAAAGAGGAATAGACTATTATCCAATAGCCACATGTAATTAATACGTTGTACTCAACAACTGACTGAAAACCTAAATGAGCATAAAAGTACGCCGTTTATAAGTTTTTACAGACAATTCTGCGGGCTACTTTACCGAATTTGTAATCAATAATAAATACCCAACCTTAAAAAAGGCTTAAATTTAGGTAATGTCGGCAATGTTTTAGGGATAATCCGGCTAATTTAGTTACAAAAAAAAACACTCATAATTTGTTTTAACCAAATCACATGGTGCTTTAAGACAGACTTTGTTATTATCGCCAGCATATTTATTTATTCAGCTTTTAGCTAAAGAGAACTTTATGACTCACATGACCCAACCATTAAAACGAACTGCATCCTTATTATCAGTCACTGCATTATCATTAGCCATTGTGGGCTGTGCGAATAATGGCACAGACACTGAGGCAAAAACTGCCTCCGCCATCACAGAGCAAAGCACAGAGCTACAAAAAGTTGGTTATAGTTTCGGCTATTTATCAGGTAGGGATGGCAAAGATGTGCTCGATGATCTTGACTTAGATGCGTTTGAGCAGGGTATGCGAGATGCTTATGCCGATAAAGAATCTGCATTGACTGATGAGCAAATGCAAACGGTGATGGCGACGTATCAAGAACGCAAGCAAAAAGAAATGATGGAAAAAATGCAGAAAGAAGGCGTTGAAAATAAAGCGGCTGGAGATAAGTTCCTAGCAGAAAACGCCAAAAAAGAAGGCGTGCAAACGACAGCGTCAGGTTTGCAATATAAAGTGTTAAAAGCGGGTACAGGAGCATCGCCATCTGAGCAAGAAGTGGTAGAAGTCAACTACGAAGGCAAATTGAGTGATGGCGAAGTGTTTGACAGCTCCTATGAGCGTGGCGAACCTGCTTATTTCCCAGTGGCTCAGGTAGTACCGGGCTTTGCCGAGGGTTTGCAACTGATGAAAGAAGGGGGTAAGTATGAATTGTATATCCCCGCTGATTTGGGCTATGGTGAAACGGGAACCCCAAGCATTCCATCAAACAGTACGCTTATCTTTACGGTGGATATGATTAAGGTCAATCCTGAATTGCCACAAATGCCCGCTCAACCCACTCAATAAGCAGTTTATAATTGTTTTGCATAAAAAAAGCCCGCTCAAATGCGGGCTTTTTTAGTTTAATAAGCCTGAAAAGACTATAAATCCTTGGCGAATACCTTTGAATTGCGTCCATTTTGATACGTCTGATAGCGGGCTTCGGGCAAAGTATCGGCACTCACCTCACTAAAGCCATGCTCGACAAACCAGTGAGCGGTGCGGGTCGTCAAAGCAAACAGTTTGTAGCGTCCGTGACTGCGGGCTTGTTGTTCTAAAAAGGCGAGCAAATCAGCCCCACGACTGCCATTGCGATACTCGGGGTGTACGGCTACTGAAGCCACTTCCGCCGAGCGATCGTCGAGTGGATATAACGCAGCGCAGCCTAAAATCATGCCATCTCGCTCAATGACTGCATAATGTTCAATGTCCTGCTCCAAGCGTTCTTTGGAGCGGTGCACCAATATGCCCTGATCTTCTAGTGGGGTCAACAGCTCAAGCAACCCAACCACATCATCAATCGACGCTCGGCGAATTTCCTCATACGGGTCATGGCTGATGAGCGTACCCGAGCCATCACGAGTAAACAATTCCTCAAGCAGTGCCCCATCTTCGGCATAGGAAATAATGTGAGTGCGGTGCACCCCATGCCGACACGCCTCGCTAGCACATTGTAAAAAGTAATGAATTTCCCGGTTAATATCCTTGCCCCGCAAAAATCTGTCCACTTCATTCGGAATCATGTCCGACTGCAAGCGTCCGTCAATCTCAATGCCGCTATCAGACCCCAAGAAGATGAGCTTGTCTGCATTTAACGCAACTGCCGCATTGAGTGCCACGTCTTCAGCCAATAAATTAAACACCTCTCCAGTCGCCGAATAACCCATCGAGCCCAAAATCACCATATGATTGTGCACTAAATTATTTTTGATGGCATCCACATCAATGGCTCGCACCTCGCCCGTCATTTGATAATCCACGCCATCTCGCACCCCATACGGGCGAGCAGTGACAAAATTGCCCGACACCGCATCAATGCGTGAGCCATACATGGGCGAATTAGAAAGCCCCATCGACAACTGAGCCTCTATTTGCAAGCGAATCGCCCCAACCGCTTCCAAAATATATGGCATGGCATCACGAGGGGTTATGCGAATGTCATTATGCAACGGCGTGTTGATGTTTGCGTCTTGCAAGTTTTTATCGATTTGCGGTCTTGCTCCATGCACCAAGACTAATTTGATGCCAAGGCTATGCAGTAGGGCAAAATCATGAATCAGCGTACTGAAATTTTCATGATTGACCGCCTCACCGCCAAACATAATCACAAAGGTTTTGCCTCGGTGTGTGTTGATGTAAGGGGCAGAATTGCGGAACCAATGAATATAATGGCTCGTCATGTCGGCAGAATTAGTAGTCAAATTCGGTGCAGGTGTGGATGGCGTGTCGGTCATAGCAGGTCATGTAGGTTGATAACGAATAATGAGCAATAAATGTATAAAAATATATAATTATATAATAGAGGTAAATGATAAGAAGCGGTCAAAATCTAAGCGGTGGGCTCACGGCGTGTAGTTTGCGTTACCTTACGAGTGTCATCTCGTTTATCCGCCTGATACACAGCTTGAAGGCGTTGGCGTAGCTCAGCTTTATTGGGCATCTGAGTGAAGTTCAACCATATCACCCCACCAATGTCTTTATTATCAGCGTCCAACGTGTCGTCAAGAGTGAGTACATAATCCATACGCCCATTTTGGCTTAACGTCATGTGATATTGTCTTAGGGTCACTTCATATTTGGGAACGGCTTTTTTAACCATTTGAAATAGTTCAAACAAATCACTACTTGGCATCGAGTTTTTGGCAGTTGCACGCTCATCAATACCAAGGCGTTTGGCATATTTCGGGTTATAAGTCATGCGTCGGTAGGTATCTTTTTTTCTTAATCGGTACTCAGAGATAATCAGCACCAACACAAGGTTGCCGAGCCCGAGCAAAATAACCCACCAAATTCCGTTAAGCAGTGTGCTTATCCAAGACCCACCCACCATAGTTGAACCCTTTTGGCATGAAACGAACCAATTTTAGCCATGGCAACCATCATAGCACCGTTTATTGGTAGAATCATGCTAAAATTTAAGGGATAATTCAAAAGAGAATTGCCAATTATCGGTTATCACTGAACATAGCATCATAAAAAAAACTTTTTAGTCGGACAGTTTTGGACGATAGTAATAGAGTTATACACAGTTTTGCTTTATAATCAATTCCGATATCGACTAAAGGTGTGTCCGACACACCCTCAAGATGAAGGGATAATTTAAGATTATAGAAGATATAATTCCCCGATTTTTGAATCCAATGATAAATAGAGTAGGCGATGGTACTTTTTTCGACAGATAGGTCAGTGACTACGCTTTTTGCCAGTCGCCAAAGAGGCAATGGTGGCAAGCGGTTAGTTGTTGCTTTGACAGCCATGACATTAGTGCTATCAGGATGTAATTATGACACCCGTGCATCGGGACGGTCAGGTACTTATCAAGACGACTACATGGAAAGCCCGATTGATGAGGAGTTTACCGCTTATCGCCCCGCTTTGGATGCCAGTAACGAGATTATTGCGTTGATGCAGGCGGGTGATGCAAAAACCATTGCCGACAACTATGTGTTGGATGAATTAAAACCATTATTGACCGAAGCCGACATTCAAAAAGTGATTGATAGTTCAACCGAAAATTTTGGTCCAATTGTTGAGTACAAGCCCATGCAGTGGGGGTTTGAGCCAAGAGTAGAAAATGGCAAGCGAGACAAGTCAGAATTTAACAAAGTGTTGGCAGAAAAATACGGCGATGGAAAAAAAGCAGCGAGCAAAATTCCAATTGTGTTTAGCGTCAAAGTCGTTCAGCACGAGAACGCTACCGTCAATTATTGGCTACAATTTCCCGATGATGGTGAGTACAATAAAATCTTAGGCATTTATTACAAAGAGCACCTCGCGCCCCGCAACGTCGGTTCGTTCTAATTTTCTTAATTTTAATGGCTAACTTTTCGCCTTAAGTTGCCTACCAACGTTAAGGTTGTTAATTTCAATCGATAAATGCGTTAATAACGTCAGTTTTGTGCTAAAATACCCTTACAAATTGTAAGTCATTGATAGAACTTCTCAATTATTTTTATTATTTCGTTTCAATAGGTAGTTAGATTACATGGTTGATTCTTGTCTAACCCAAAAACACAGTTCGGTAGCAGGCTCACTAACGTTTGTCTTAAAGGTATTTAGCTTATTGTCTGTGCCACTGATTTTAGCAGGCTGTAGCGATTTGGCATTGTTTGATGCCAATGGTCCAGTAGGACAATCCATTGCAGACAGCATGACCTATACCACACTACTTATGTTGGTCATTATTATTCCAACGATATTTTTGTCGGTATTTATTCCATACCACTATCGGTCGGGCAATAAAAAAGCCCGCTATGAGCCAGAATGGTATCACTCGACGGTGATTGAGATCATCATTTGGGGCATTCCCATTTTGATTATTGGTATTTTAGGTGTAGAGGCATATAAATCAACGCATGCCCTAGACCCACGCAAGCCCATCATCACCGAAGAGTATGGCGAAGAAGACGCTTTAAAAATTCAGGTGGTTGCCTTAAACTGGAAATGGTTATTCATTTACCCTGAAGAAGGCATTGCAACCATTAACGAAATTGGCATTCCTGTTGATCGTCCTGTTGAGTTTCTATTGACCTCAGACGGTGGCATCAACTCATTTTTTGTGCCTCGCCTAGGCAGCCAGCTATACGCCATGAATGGCATGGAAAGCCGTCTGTATTTGATGGCAGATGAGCCCGGTGTTATGGATGGTATGTCAGCAAACTACAGTGGGTTTGGGTTTTCGGGCATGCGATTTAAAGTCCACGCCACCGACGAAGGAACCTATAATCAGTGGATTAACAAGGTTAAAAACGAAGGCACATTATTGGACGATGCTGCTTACGATGAACTCAAGCAAAAGTCTCGGGATAACCCAGTAGAATACTTTGTGAATGCTGATCCATTGCGGTTCAAAAATATCATTGATTCGAATGCAAACAGCTATGGTCTTCAGCCCATTCAACAGGATGGACCGACCGAAGAAGACATGATTAAAGAATCAGCAGGACTTTAGTCTATATTTATTGATTTGTATGTATTGATTGAGATTTAGTGAAGCTGTTCACAGCCAAAGAGGGCTATATCAATCATTTTTAGTTTTTATGTAGTGACTCATAGAAGGGGCATATCATGGCCGGTAACTACACTCTCGTCACGGATCCGCACCCGATTTTTGGGCGGCTTACGTTAGAATCCATTCCTTATTCGGACCCCGTCGTCATGCCTGTCATGATCGTCTCAATGCTATTGGGACTTGGACTGGTCGGCTTTTTGACTTACAAAAAGCTTTGGGGCTGGTTGTGGCGTGATTGGCTCACGTCAGTTGACCACAAAAAGATTGGTATCATGTATATCATCGTCGCTTTAGTGATGCTGGTGCGGGGCTTCTCGGATGCTCTTATGATGACGTCGCATCAGGCACTGGCGATATCGCAAACCTTTGAGGGGGCGGGGTATCTGCCGCCTGAGCACTACGATCAGGTCTTTACCGCTCACGGTGTCATCATGATTTTCTTCGTGGCGACCCCCATTATGCTTGGGTTGATGAACGTGGCGGTGCCCCTGCAAATTGGGGCAAGGGACGTGGCGTTCCCATTCTTAAACTCCTTAAGTTTCTGGTTGTTTATGAGTGGCGTGATTTTGGTGATGTTGTCCTTGTTTATCGGTGAGTTTGCTGCCACAGGTTGGCTGGCTTATGTGCCTCTATCAGGTCTTGATCTCAGCCCTTGGGTCGGGGTGGATTACTGGATATGGGGCTTACAGATATCGGGGATTGGCTCGACCATTTCGGCAGTCAACTTTATTGCGACCATCTTAAAAATGCGTGCCCCTGGTATGACGCTTTGGAAAATGCCGATTTTCACATGGACGGCTCTTTGTGCCAATGCCATTGCGGTCATGATTTTCCCAATTTTGACCGTTGCAATTACGCTGCTCACGTTTGACCGCTATTTAGGCACCCACTTCTTTACCGTCGATAGTGGTGGTAATCAGATGATGTGGGTCAACTTGGTTTGGGCGTGGGGACACCCTGAAGTATACTTCCTCTTATTGCCAGCTCTAGGGGCATTGGCAGAAGTAGTTGCTACGTTCTCTCGCAAACGCTTGTTCTCATACAATGCGATGGTGTGGGCGACCATTGGTATTTTGGTGTTATCCTTTATTGTGTGGTTGCACCACTTCTTTACGATGGGCTCAGGAGCCAGTGTCAACTCCTTCTTTGGCATCATGACCATGCTCATTGCGATTCCAACCGGGGTTAAGCTATTTAACTATATCTTCACCATGTATCGTGGTCGTGTTGAGTTTAGTGCGGCAATGTGGTGGGTGGTTGCATTCTTAACGACGTTCACCATTGGTGGTATGACAGGTGTCATGCTTGCAATTCCATCAAACGATTATGTGTTACATAACAGTATGTTCCTTGTGGCTCACTTCCATAACACCATTGTTGGTGGTGCGGTATTTGGTTACTTTGCGGGTATCACCTATTGGTATCCAAAAGCGATGGGCTACAAACTAAACGAGAAACTAGGCAAATTGGCATGTGCTCTATGGGTTGGCGGTTTCTATCTTGCATGGATGCCAAAATACTTTGCAGGTCTCGACGGCATGACTCGTCGCCTAAACTACATTGCCAATGAAGCTTTAGCACCTTTGCTATACATTTCATTCTTCGGTGCATTAGTAATTTTGGCTGGTATCGCTGTACAACTGTATAGCTTCTACGATGCGTACCGTAACCGCAATGAGCCAGAGTACAATGATGCGACAGGCGATGCGTGGAATGGTCGTACGCTAGAGTGGAGCATCAGCTCACCACCACCACACTATAACTTTGCGACGATTCCAAATGTTGAAAAGTTAGATGGTTACTTCTACCTCAAGCAAGAGGGCAAGTTCACGCAGCCTGAAGAATATACTCGTATTCATATGCCTAAAAACACTTGGGCAGGGGTGGTGATTGCAGGCTTTGCTACTGTATTTGGTTTTGCCATGATCTGGTACATTTGGTGGCTTGCCATTGTTAGCTTTGTTGGAATGATTGCGTCTTTCATCATTTACAACTTCCAGCGTGATAAAGACTATTATGTTGAGTTGGATGAGATACACGCCGATGAAGAGAAGTACTGGCACGCCTATGCATTGACTAATAACAATCATCCCGATGCCAAAAATGAGGGCAGTGGTCCTGCGGTATCAGGCAAAGAATTGGCTGATGATGCACAAGACGACAATCAAACAGGTCGCAAGGCAAATCAACGAGAAATCGAAGCCAGAAAGCGTGATGACGATATGTTGTCTTAAGCAGTTGGTTTTCTAGAGAGGTGAAAGTGGGACGTGATGGGGCTAATTGAGTAATCATTTGCATGACATTCAAATTTCGATTAGCACCATTGCATTGCCCATTGTCTTTTTCTTAGTTTATATTTTGGTATAGCAGTTTTATTTATGGCAAATAATCATTCTTCCGCCACCTTATCGGATCAGCCAGTAAATGCAACGCCTCACCATGAGGCGGATCCACACGATAGCCACAACACCCATGACCATGCTCATGACCGAGGGGATCTAGTCCTGTTTGGGTTTTGGGTTTATATCATGAGTGACTGCTTATTATTCGCAACATTGTTTGCGATGTATGCAGTGCTAGGTGGCAATACGGTCAATGTGGTTGATCCTAAAGATTTGATCGAACTCAAATTCGTTGCAATCGGTACCGCATTGCTACTCATCAGTAGCTTTACCTTTGGTATGGCGATGCTCGGTGCGTATGTCAAAGACATGAAACGCATGGCAAAATGGCTGGTAGCGACATGGCTACTTGGTGCAGGCTTTTTGGGCTTAGAGATGTATGAGTTCAGCCACCTAATTCACGAAGGGGCGACGCCTCAATCAGGTGGATTGTGGTCAAGCTTTTTCGCTTTGGTGGGCACGCACGGGATGCACGTCTTTGCAGGTTTGATTTGGATGATTTTGTTATTCTTCCATTTCCGCCGTGATGGATTTAGCGAAGATAACATGATTCGTCTTTCTTGCTTGTCATTGTTTTGGCACTTCCTAGACATTATTTGGATTTTCGTATTTAGCTTTGTGTATTTGATGGGGACATTATAATGAGTCACGGACATTCTAATCATGACAGTCATGGCTATGCAGGTTCTTCACATGGTAGCTTTAAAGACTATATAACAGGTTTCATTTTGTCCGTCGTTTTGACTGTCATTGCTTTTGGTGCGGTCATGTCAGGAGCGTTTAGCACTCCTGTTACTATTGGTATTATTGTGGTCGCAGCGGTTGTGCAATTGATTGTGCAAGCCATCTACTTCCTGCATTTAAATACGTCGTCAGAACAAACTTGGAACTTGCTTACTGGGGTATACACCCTCATTATTGTTTTGATATTGGTCTTGGGGTCAATGTGGATATTCAGTCATCTGCATCACAACGTGCTGATGGGTCACTAATCGCTGTCCATAAATCGCTTATTCAACGCGTGACCGAATACGCCAAAGCCCTGATCTCCTTAATGAAAATGGGCATCGTCATAGGCAACGTGGTTGCGGCGACTGGCGGATTCTTTTTAGCATCAGCAGGACAAATCAATTTTATTTATTATCTCATCACCATGCTGGGCATCAGCTTGGTGATTGCCTCTGGCTGTGTGTTTAATAATATCATTGACACCGACATTGATTGTTTGATGCAACGTACGCAAGACCGAGTATTGGTGACGGGACAAGTTTCCAAATCTGTAGCCTTAGCTTGGTCAATGCTACTGTTATTTGCGGGCTTTAATATCCTCGCTTGGTTCACCAATACAATTACCTTACTACTTGGGGCATTTGGTTGGCTCATGTATGTGGTGATGTACACGCTGCTGAGCAAAAGGCAAAGCGTTCATAGCACCCTAGTCGGCAGTTTTTCGGGCTCAACGCCTCCGGTCATGGGTTACACAGCAGTGACAGGTCAATTTGATTTGACTGCCTTGCTGATATTCCTTGCCTTTTGTGCGTGGCAAATTCCACACACTTATGCCATTGCGGTTTTTCGTAGTGATGACTATCGTCAAAGCAACATTCCGCTGTTGCCGCTGGTTAAAGGCTATCGTATCGCTAAAAATCAAATGCTGTTTTATACCGCCTTATACGTTTTGGCGATTTTTGGTTTGTTTGTGATAGACAGTATTCATGCGGTCACGTTCTTTTGCTTAACGGCAATGGGCATTTATTGGCTGGTTCGCATTCACAATGCCTATGATGCCGATGAAACTTCCGAGCAGGCACGGGCTTGGGGTCGAGAGTTGTTTTTTATTTCCATCATGGCGGTCAGTCTGATGAGTTTGCTATTCTCAATAAACTTCGTGTGGTCGTGGCTATTTGAGTTTAATTGGCTATCCTAATTAGTCTCTTCTTTTGCAGTTCCCTTTAGTGTTACAACAGTTCTATAAAGGTTTGTTCTATGCCAAATACGTCAGATGATTTGAATAAAAAATGGGTGTTGTGGTTTTTGGGCGGTGCACTCGCTTTTATTTTGATTTTATTGGTTATTTATTTGACGACGTTAGAAAAACCAGTGGGTGAAAACCAAAAACCTTTGTATGAATATGGTGGGGAGTTTTCGCTACAAAGTGCGGATGGTCAAATCAATCTGAGTGACTATCAAGGCAAGATTGTGGTCATGTACTTTGGCTTTTTGAATTGCACCGAAGCGTGTCCATTGTCGATGGCAACCGTGTCCAAAGCCTTACAAAAACTGACGCCCGAAGAGCGAGAACAAGTGCAAGTGATGTTTGTCAGCGTTGACCCTGAGCGGGATGATTTAGAATCGCTAGAAAAGTTCTCGAAGTATTACGATGAAAAAAATATTGTCGGCATCACGGGTACGAAAGAACAAATTGAAGCCTTATCGGATCAATATGGCGTATTTTTTGAACTGGTTGATTTAGAAGGCTCAAATTTAGGTTATACGGTGGATCATTCGTCTCGTTTTTATATGATTAATCAAAAAGGTGAGTTGGTAACGACGATGAGCCACAGTACCTCACCGATTGAGTTGGCGGCAAAGATTAGCGATTTAATTGCCAATCCTGTGAGTATTAAACCCAAAGCAACCAGTGTTTCATAACTCACTTTCTAATCATCATTTTTTAAATCCATCCGCAGAATTTCTATTGTTTCAGGGCAGTCGCTTTTATGAAGTCTTATTCTTACATCAACAAAGTTACCTTAGGCATCATCGGTTTATCGCTATTTGTGCTGGCAGGATGTAATCAGCCTGTCGAAGAAACAACAGAGTCACATTCACACGAGGCACAAGAAGCTGAAGTCCTAGAAGTGGATGAGAACAGTCATGATGTAGACCAAAATACACATGAGCATGAGGCTATGACAGACAGCGAGAAGTCTGAACCTAACGAGCAAGACTTCGTCGCTATCGATGACACGTTTAGCGTGGCAAATGGGCGGGCAAAAGCGTCTATTCCTGGGCAAAAAGTATCGGCAGCATTTTTCGTGTTACACAACAACAGTGATGAGGACGTGACTTTCACGAGTATTTCAGCAGACCGAGCAGGCACAACCGAATTCCATACCATGACGATAGCAGATAGCGACATGCAAATGCGTCATCTACCCGAAGTTACCGTGCCTGCAAATGACAGCTTAATTTTGTCGGACGGTGGCGATCATGTCATGTTGATGCAATTGGATGCCCCCCTTGAGACAGGGGAGTCCGTAGAATTAACCTTAACCACGCAAACAGGACAAACCTTAACCTTTAGCGTGCCTGTGGAATAGCCTTCGGCGTAATCATGATGAATAATTCCTTTAAAGTTTTGCGAAATGCCTTGGTGGTACTGCTGGCAGGAGTATTTGCGTTGACAGGTTGCCAATCCTCGAAGGAAGATGACGAAGTGATTGTCACCAGCATCGATGAGGTAGTCAACACTGTACCCAAAGCCTGCCAAGCTCAATTTCAAAGTTTGGCTCAGGATTTGGTGGGGGAAAAATCAGCCTATTTGGTAAAGAACGCAGACTTTATGCCCTCGTCGTCCAATAATGAAGAGTTTGTACCGCCTACCAATTTAGCGAGCTATTCGGGGACGCTGATTTATAACGATCGTCCGAGTCATTTGTTGGTCGAAACCCGAGCGATCGGCAAGGCGTGTGCCATTCGTTATGAGCTGGATTATCAGCTTGACATTCCGTGCGTCGAAGCTCGTGAAGAGGCGTTTCGTAAGTGGCAACCGGCTGGCGAAATGGGCAACTTAACCCGTTTTTATCGACATCAACATTATCCCTACAAAACCGCTTATCTCACCCACATCACCAACGACACCCAATGTTTGATACGGGTGCAAGTGGATGTGCCGAATGATAGTCAAGAAAGTGAAGGGGTTGATGCAGACAATACAGATGCCCATGCACAAAATTAAATTTATCCTTGTCCTTTCAAATTTGCCATAATGTGACCTCAACTAAAAGGTATGTTATGACAAATGCTTCAACTTCTCAGCAATTTAGCAACGACGACATAATCCAGTCGGTCGACGATACGTTATTTTCCGATTTCAACGATGGGTTATATATTGGCATGATGTCAGGCACGAGCCTTGATGCGTTGGATACCGTCATTTGTCGGTTTAGCAATGACGCATCCGAGCTGGTTGCCACGCACAGCGAGCCGTTCCCTGCGGGTTTGCGAGCTGTACTCATGGCGTTGTGCCAGCCCAATGGCGTGAACGATTTGTCTCAAGAAGTTATCGCATCGCTCGGATTTACTGGTGAGCACACTGATGAACTCACCAACGACCAACCGCAAAGCGAATTGGACTGGGCAGGATGGGCAAAAGTCGCTTATGCTGAATTTGCCAGCTCAGTCATTCAAACATTGTTGCAACAAGCAAATATCAGCGAAGATGACATCGTGGCGATTGGCAGTCATGGGCAGACGGTTCGTCATCGCCCACATTATCCAAAGCAGGGCTTTACCTGGCAATTAGGCGATGCCAATGTGCTTGCTGAACGCACGGGCATCAGCGTGGTGAGTGATTTTCGCCAGCGAGACATGGCAGTGGGCGGGCAGGGTGCACCGCTTGCCCCTGCGTTTCATGTCGCACAGTTCGCCAGCCGAACGGTCAATCGCATGGTGCTAAATTTGGGCGGTATTGCCAACATTAC
>JAAXIL010000144.1:2665-3339 GCA_012270355.1 Psychrobacter sp. | reverse complement strand
GCACCTTGGCATCTCTTACTGTGCGACTCGGCAAATTGATATTTTTGCCCGTTAAGTTGACAAATAACGACGGCAAGGATGACCCATCCTGCACCACCGTTACGCCCCCTGCCAATTGCCCATTTAGCTTTTGGTTAAAGGGTTCGGCAAGTTCGTTTAGGTTGCTAATGTTCACTTTGGCTTCCAAACGTTTGTTATTGCCGTTTGCCACAATCACATTGTCTGCCCACGCCACGCGTAAATTATCCGCATCCAGCGTTTGCACCACTTGGTTAATGTTGTCCGCTTGGGTTTCGTAATCCGCAGTTTTTAGGGTGTCAGCATAAGCCGAAAAGTCCTTTGGTAAATGTAGAACGGCATTCAAATCGCCCGAAGCGGTGATAGGCTTGCCTTTGAGTTGCCCTGCTAAATTCATTTGTGAGATGCGAATGCGTTGCGTGTCCTCACCCCAGTTTCCATTACTTCGAATGCGTCCCGTGATACGACTGGGAAAGTCTTTGACAAAATAGGCGACGTTAAAGTCATCCATCACCGCTTTGATGTCCCACGACAAACCATCTCGCACGTCCACGTTGCCTTTGGCTTGTAATTTGCCTGCCTCTCCGACGTGACGCAAGTTATTCACGTTAATCACACTCGCATCTCAACGGACATAATGTGCTATCGAACCACTT
>JAAXIL010000144.1:0-2655 GCA_012270355.1 Psychrobacter sp. | reverse complement strand
TGCCCCGGCGCTCCGCCGTCCCGCCAGTTAGTCACGTTAAGCACCCTCGCATCCCCACTGCCACCGATGCCGACCCAAGCACTGGGCAAGCTAGGTGTGTCAATCGACCCGTCGAATTTGACGGCAAAGTTACCCAAACGTCCTTTCGATTGATTATTATCAACTTGCTCATTATCCATCGAAACTTTAACCGCATTTTGAGAACCCGTTCCCATCAGCCATTTGCCCGACGTAATTAAATTACCTGTCACCACCGCTTCGGTTTGCGGGGCAAAAAAGCCAACGTCAAACGCTTTTGCATTGGCTTTGATGTCCCAACCAATGCCATCGCTTAGATTGACTTTACCCGCCGCATTGATTGCCCCTGCTTCACCATCATGACGCAGAGTTTTTACGGTGATATTTTTTAGTGTGCCGTTTGCATCGACGGTCAATGTGCCTTGTGGTAAGCCCTGCGTATTTAATTGTCCATTAAAACGGGCATCAAAATTTTGCAATTGTCCTGCCCGCAACGTAACTTTGCCATCGCCTTTGCCGTCTAGCATGACTCGTCTGGCTTCCGTCGCAATGATGTCACCTGCCTCATTCTTTGTCGCTACCTCACTGGTTAAGCGAGCCGTCAAATCAGTGTCGTTGATGCGAAAATCATGCGTTTGTTCACTGACCGTTTTGCCACCTACCTTAACTTGACGGGTTTGCATTGTGCCACGAGCGTCAATAAAGCCCGTCAGTAAACTAACTGGCAAATCGGCATTAAAAGTTTGCGGTAATAATTCTTGCGTTTTGGCGTTTAATTGCCATGCCAAAGGACGATTGTTGGCTTTACTGGCGAGGACAATCTGCCCGTTACCCGTCAAATCGCCCATCACGCCGTTATAATTAAGCCGTCCAATGTCGATGCGGTCATTCACTTTGCTAAGTTTGACAGCATAATCCCCTGCTGGGGCGACGTTTAATTCATTGATCTTCGCATCTGCATCCACCCACAAGCGATTATCCCGCACTGTCACCGATGCATTCCCGTATGGGCTATCAATGTTGTCAATGTCTGGCACGTCGATTCGGGTCAAGTTTCGCCATTTAGCATCGACGTACCAAGGGGCAGCCCGTTTGTTGCGTTGCCCTGCGTTTTCAGGTTCATTGCCACGCACCACTTTGGCATGCAATACTTCCCCGTCCCGTTGGTCGAGATGGGCATTGATTTGCATCAAGTCGTCTTGATTCTTTAATTGAAACACCACCGCCAATTTGCCGTCCAAAAATTTCGGGGCATACGGCTGAGCCGATTCAGGTAATAAAGGACGGATTTGATAATTTCGACTATACAGCATGGCTTTGGTCGTAAAATCGTCTTGCCAATTCAACACACCCTGAGCCAGTAAATCACCCTCATCGGTTGTCGCTTTAAGTCGGTCAACGAGCATTTTGCCTTGCACTATTTTGGCTCGACCTTGATATAACCCCGAGGGGATGTCCTTTGCCATCAGTTCACTACGGATGCGTAAATCAATGTCTGAAGTCACGCCCGAAGCTACCGCTAATCCTTCGCTTAAATGAATGTCTTGCGATTCAGCATAAGGTAAGGTCACCTCATCCCACCATAATTTGGCATAAAACGGGGCGTTTTTATCCATGCCTTGCACTCGAAACACGCCTTCGACTTCTTGATTGTTGTATAAACTGGTCACTTTGCCCGTTGTGCGTTTTAGACTGCCTGAAGCAGTCACGCTTAACGGGTCAACATAAATCTTTTCTAACGCCTGTACCGTCACCACCGCATCGGCGTTCAGCGGATAATTATCCTCTAGATTGATATAGCCCGATAAATCAGCGATGTTCACAATGTCGGCATATTGCAAATCACCTTCGTCCACCGACACTTTGGTATCCACCCAGCTTAAATCTTTGGCATAAACGTCGCTGACGATAATCGGCTCTCGGGTCACTTGTTTATAAGCAATGTGGTCAATCTTGGCAGTGTCGAAAATCAAATCGACAGGCAAATCTAGTCGTTTATAGTCAAATGGTTCGCCCGTCGGCGGTTTGGTGTTAGTTACCACAATGTCTTCAATCGTAGCTTCTCTGAGATGGACTTGGCGTAGAAATAACGCCCGCCACCCAATTTTTACGTAAGCGTTAATAAAATGCACGTCAATGTCTTCATTCGCTTTAAGCTTGACGCTTTTGACCAGCAAACCATCTCGCAGATTACCCTCGTCATACTCAAGGGTCACGCCAGTTTCATTGATGATTTTGTCAATAAAAAACTCTGTGCCTCGGCTAGTGCCTGCCATGTAATAAAAAGTGGCACACACCAATAAAAACAAGCCAAGCAAAAATAATAATATTTTGACCACAAACGACAGGGGATGACGTTTATTCACTCGTTCGGCATCTCTGTCCCCATCTTGAGGTTCAGGGGTGTGCTTTGGAGAATTAGGCGGTAGTAAATCTGGCGAGTTGGGCGGGGTAGCGGTCATGAACGAATGCTGTCGAAGCTTACAAAAACTAAAGAAAAAAACAATTGTGCAAAAAGATACAAGTGTTTGAGGGGAAAGTAAATGGTTTGATGGAAATTTGGCAGGATATATTAAATAAAAAAACCCCCCGCTTCTTATTGAAGCGAGGGGTTTAGGAGCCCGGTTAAGAGCTAAA
>JAAXIL010000092.1 GCA_012270355.1 Psychrobacter sp. | reverse complement strand
ACTCCGTACCCTAGGCACTCCTGACCGCGTTATCGCTCACGCACGCCCCTCCTAACAGCCTGCAGAGAGTCGGTTGGCTGAAGCGGGGATTTTGGCAAGTGTGCAAGCGTTTGTGATGCCTTCTAAGACGGAACTACCAGCATAATTTAACTGCATGTTTAGCTTTGGTGATTTGGGTGTGGTTGTTACGCATAATGCTATGTTAAACCGTGAGTGTCGGATGATGGATAGAAATAGAAAATGAATGAAAATAAACAAACTAAAACGGCATCTTCGCTCAATAAACCACATAAACCCGAATTGCTTAAAGACTGGAAGACTAAGCTGTTCGTATTTCTACTATGTGCGGTAAGTTTTGGGGCAGGGTGGCAAGCCAGTCGGTCGTATGCCATTAAGGACTGCTGGCAGTCGGGTGGCAAGGCGGTTCAGAAAAATGGCGTGACGTTTTGTGAGCGATCATCAAATTGAGATTGCCATTTCAGCCTAGTCGTTTCGTAAGCCAAAGCGTACAAGACAAGACGTTTTTAGCGTCTAGGTGGACATAAGTTAAATGCCTATAATACACCCATCAACACAAGGAATTGCATGGATTGCAACGTGTTGAGTGAGATGGAACTCACAAGTAACAGGATGTTTTCCCTAAAGCCCAAACCTTTTGCCCTAGGTTTGGGTTTTTTGGTATTTATAAGTTTTATGAAGGCAAACAAAAGATGAATGAACGAGATTTATGGTTTAAGCACTGAATTTACTGGTGTGTAAACTCGCCTTTTTATCTGCATCGGGCATGGACAATTCACCAAATTCATTCTGACTGTCAATATTCGCCAACTTATCATACACGGCTAGAGTCTGCTCAATCATCTGCTTCATGGTAAATTTATCGGTCATCGCAGGACGCATCGGGTTTTTGAGTTGACTGCCGACCACCTTGCACAACGCATAGGCATTGCCCGTCTTTACCAACCCTTGCGGATAGAGGGGGGCAAGAATTTCACCAAACGCCCCTTTGTTCCAGCCGACAACAGGCGTGCCAAGATGAATCGCTTGTAGCACATTGATGCCAATGGATTCGGGTTGATTGGCAAGAGCCAGCACCAGATTTGCCCCTGCCAGCCATTCTCGTAAATCATTGCGTTTTGAGCCAACGAATGTGACCCTGTCGGTTAAGTCCAACGCATACAGTCGTTGCCGAAATTCCTCATACACCACGCCATCTCGATCGTCGTCATCGTCCATCACAATCACATGAATGCTCGGGAATTCGTCTTGCAGATTGCCCAAAATATCAACCAGCCATTCCTGACCATATTCCGAGCCGATGACCGTAGGAAACAACAGCCATTTTTTATGCTCAAGCTCAGGAAATTCCGCAAAGGTTTTGCGTAGCCAATACACGGATGGATTGTGGCGATAAGGATAAGTGCGGGTATCCACGCCCCGATAAATGCGGGTCATGGTTTTGGCAGGAGCGTTCACGGCTTGCAAACCTTGCACCAAATAATCCGTCACACTGTCCGACACAGTGATGAGATGATCGGCTTTGAGCAAGGCTTTGGCATAATTATTAAGCGGATAAAATCCATAAATGGTAGAAACCAATTTTGGAAATGTCTTAACCTTTGCCCCTTTCAATGCCCAATGTAGCACCCAAGCAGGCGTGCGAGAATGGATATGGATGATATCGGGATTGTATTTTTCAATCAGCCGACGCAGGGCAAACACATAACGAAGCGAAGTCCAAGACTTTTTTTGAATGATAAGCTGATGATAGATGTTGCCTTCTCGCTCAAGGCGTTTGACCAACTCATTGTCATGATCCGCCCCAGCCACAATGATGGACGTATCACCTCGTTTCACGAGTGCCCGCCCCAGATGAAAAATCCCTCGTTCGGATTCATCATGTTTTAGTGAGGAGAGCAAACGCATGACAATCATGAGGTCATCCTAAAAGTGCTAACGCTTTTTAGCCAGATGCTCGGCATTTGGCAACACTTGTTTTTCGCTTAAGTATTTCCAATAGCGTTGCGGTAGATACTGTTTATGCAGGCGAGGATTTTTGCGTTCTTTGATGTTCACATTGACAAAATAGCCCTGCCAAAATTGCTGATATTGTTGCTCTCGCTCACTATGCACGCTTTTTGGGTCACGCAAGGCATTTTCATCTACGTCGACGATGGTTTGCAAGGGAGCGGGCGATTTACCATCGCTTAAACTCATGTCATAAAAGATGCCATAGTCTCGACGCAAATCATAAATCGCCCAATGTTGGTCTTGATAGCGGTTCTGTAAGTGGGGGGCGATGAGGGGCAAGACATTAAAATCAGGCTCAACCCGAGCAAAGTACACATCATCGATGGTATGCTCAAACCGAACAAAGGCTTCCATACGATGTTTTTCTCGTCCAACTGATTTGACAGTTTGAGCCAAGTGTAACACGTCTAAATTGCCCAAATCTTGCAACACCGCCCGTTTGGGATGGTCAAGTCCGTACTTTACAACTCGAAATAACACCGTGCCAATGTCTGTTTGTTCGGATAAAAACCCCCACAAAAGTTGCCTCATACCTGACTTGCCAAAGCGGTCTTGTAGCCTGACAAGTACCCGCTCGGCATGGGCGTCGTTTTGGGCGACATGGATGGTAGTGTCAATTAGCGAAGGGACATAATCAGTCTCACTTGCTACTTTTAAATCGCGTAACTCTTGTGTTGTGGGTTCATACACCGCGAACACCGCCGACAACCAGCCTTCAAACGTGGGCTCATAAATAAACACGTTGGCGGATTGAGGCGGGGCAGGGGTAGCAGTCAAGGACAGGGGTTTCAACTCAATGATTGAATTGAATTAAGGTTACTTTTCTAAATACTGCAACTTGTCAGGCACACCATCCCACTTTTCGGCTTCAGGCAATTTGTCTTTCATTTCGGTGATGTTATTGTCCTCCCACTCGTCTGACAGCTCGGCATTTAACTCAATAAACACTTCTTGACCTTCGGGCACTTCATCTTCCGAAAAAATGGCATTGGCAGGACACTCTGGCTCACACAAGGCACAGTCGATGCACTCATCAGGGTGAATAACCAAAAAGTTTGGTCCTTCATAAAAACAATCGACGGGGCAGACTTCGACACAGTCGGTGTATTTGCAGTTGATGCAGTTATCGGTTACAACAAAGGTCATGGCGGTTGGATACCTTAATATCGCCTAATCAGAATAACAACACATGTCATTTATTCTGCTAAGGCTATAACTTAAATGAAATGAGTAAAAATAATCCGCCATATTTTACGCTGATATGGCATCAGACACAAATCTAAGTGGCAGGCGGGGCAGTTAACCACAGGGCGTTGGATTAATTTAATTGAACTGCTGATTTAAGTTGATACATGGTTTCTAACGCTTGCTTGGGCGTGAGGTCATCGGGGTCAATATCTTGTAATATGGTCAAGACAGCATGGGGCTGAGATTGCTCAGGCGTTGCGGGGAGCCTAGACGAGGTGTCCAATTGAGCATAAGGTAGTGTGTGATTAGAATAACCATGTGCATCTCTCTGCGTTGTGGCATTAGTGACTTCAGACGATGTATCTTTTTTCTGCTTTGCGGATGCTTGTAAATGATTAAGCTCATTTTTAGCATGGTTTAACACGTCATTCGGCAATCCTGCTAATTTAGCCACGTGTAAGCCAAAGCTGGAGCTGGCTGAACCTGCCATGATTTTATGCAAAAGAAGCAGTTGCCCATCGACTTCGGTAGTGGCAACGTGCACATTTTTGAGATGATGCTGATAATCAGACTGATTTGTCAATTCGGTCAATTCAAAATAATGCGTGGCAAATAATGTGAGACAGTCCATCGCACACAGTTTTTTGACGCAAGCGGTGGCGATTGCTAAGCCGTCGGTGGTTGCCGTGCCTCGCCCGACTTCGTCCATCAGTACCAAAGACTGATTGGTGGCAAGGTTCAAAATTTGGGCGGTTTCCATCATCTCAACCATAAAGGTGGACTTGCCCCCTGCCAAGTCGTCTGCCGACCCGATACGAGTGAAGATGCGGTCAATATCGCCGATTGTTGCCGAACTTGCTGGCACAAAACTACCACAACACGCCAGCAATACGATTAGGGCAGTTTGACGCATATAGGTGGATTTCCCGCCCATGTTCGGTCCAGTGATGAGTAGCATACGCTCATGACGGTTGTCGCTATCTGTAATAGCCCCCAACTGGCAATCGTTGGCAACAAAGGTTTGGGCAGTAGTGGACGGTGAGGGTGAATGGCTGGATTTGGTCTGCTTTGATGCCATAAAATTTGGATGCCCCATCGCCTCTACCACAACATGCCTTCCTGCACGGATGTCAACAAAGCTGGCAGACGCATCAAGCGTCGGGCGTGTCCAGCCAAAGGTGATGGCGAGCCATGCCCAATTGATGAGTACGTCTAACTGAGCCAGCGTCGCACTGAGCGTCCGCATTAAGGCTAATTGTTCCCCCAGCGTTTGTAGCAATTTGGCATACACCGCTTTTTCACGGGCAAGGGCATCGGTTTGGGCGTCGAGGTATTCGGTTTCAAGTTCCTTCAAGGCCTCGGTAGTAAAGCGTTCGCTGTTTTTTAACGTCTGCCTACGGATAAATGCATCGGGGGCAGATTTGGCTTGACCTTTGGGCAATTCAAAATAAAAGCCACTGACCTTGTTAAAGCCGATTTTTAGGCTTGGTAAATTATGGGTATCTTGAGCCTCTTGCACCATCGCATCGAGCGTGTCTTGGACGTTGGTGTGCAGATGGGTGAGGCGGTCAAACTCAGCATCAAACCCCGTCGCAATCATGCCCCCCTCGCGGGTATGGGTAGGGGGGTCTTCGACAATCGCTTGCTCAATCAGTTCGCTGAATGCGGTAATCTCTGCGGTATGCGGTGGCAAATTGCCCAGCAATAACGGCAGTAACCCAGTGTCGGCATCACTCAAACCCAAATGGGTTAAACTCATCGTCAGTTGTGAGGCGGTGTGGACGGTGTCCGAAAGTCGTCTTAGGTCTTTGGGTTTTGCAGTACCGAGGCTGATGCGAGTGGCGATACGCTCAATGTCTGCCACGCCCGTTAGCCCCGCTTGCAAACTCTCAATCGCAGAAGCTGGCAGACGAGTGAGCCAACCTATGGCATCAAGGCGTAGATTTAAGGTGTGCAAATTGCCATCACTGCTTAATCGCAACGGGCGTTTTAGTTGAGAAACCAGCAACCGTTTACCCATGGGCGTTTTGCAGTGATTGACGACCGACATCAGGCTGGTGCCGTTTGGCGTATTGCTTTCGAATAGCTCTAAGCCTCGGCTACTGGTCGCATCAACGATGAGATAATCTGCGTCCCGTTCAACGATGACCTCATTGATGTGTGGAATGTGTTGTTGCTGGGTTTGCTGGGCATAATGAATCAGCGAGGCACAGGTGGTTTGGGCAAGGCTATCGCCTTCGATACCCAGCCCATCCAAATGCGAAATGCCAAACTGTTTGGCAATGGTCTGCCGAGCATGATTGGGATGAAAGTCACTGGAAGCTACCGCTAAAACGGGGCCAGCAAGCGTCGTGTCTACCCCCTGTTTAAGAGGCAGTCGCCACGCCTCATCCAAGCCTTCAGACAAAATGATTTCGCTTGGGGCAAACCGAGTCAGAATGGCACTCACCTGGTTGGCAAGCGAGGCAAACGGGGCGGAGGGGTCATCATTTGGATTAATGTCAGAACTTTGTTTGCTATAACCGAATAAATGGGCGAAAGCGTTGGCTTTCAGTCCACTACTCAGCTCACTACGGGCTTCATTATCTGTTTCAGTGTTTGTTTTAGCGGTAAACGCTAGCGTTTGCGTTCTCAGCGTGCCTGCGTTTAAATCCAACTGACTGATGCCGATGCCTGTTAGCGTATCGGGTTTGCCCCGTCCTTTTTTTATGCCCAAATCTATGGCAACTACAGAAGGCGTGGTATTTGGGGAAATCAAGGTGTCGTCGGTGAGCGTGCCTGCGGTTAGGGTTTTCACCACTTCTCGACGCATCAACTTATTGGCAGGCTTTTGTTTTGTGCTATCCGTTTTATCGGCATTGTCTGCCTCGGCAGGCGTATCCACTTGCTCGCAAATCACCACGGTTTGCCCATTGGCAATCAGCCGTGCCATATAGCTGTCGGCAGAATGATATGGCACGCCCGCCATTGCAATCACATTGCCCGCTTTGTCCTGCCCCCGACGCGTCAAGGTAATGTCCAAAATTTCGGATGCTAAAATCGCATCGTCAAAAAACAACTCATAAAAATCGCCCATGCGATACAGCAGTAGGGCATCGGGATAATCGGCTTTTAAGGTGAGATATTGCACCATCATCGGCGTGTGATGCTCAAGGTTATAAGTTTTATCGCCGATTTGAATGAGGTGGGACTGTGGTTGTTTAGAAGCGTTAAGTTCGAGCGTGGGTTGGGTCATGAAACGAGTAGGGTGTTGAGAGTTGGGGTAGTTTATTTTAGCATAGACTGCCCTTGTATCTATCTTGTGTGTGACCATATATAATAGCACCCATTTTTTAATCACTTTTTAAAGATTTAATTCAGCGGAAAGCCCATGTTATCGAAGATAGTCGGAAGTGTTGTCGGCACAAAAAATGACCGTGAACTCAAACGGATGCGTCAAACGGTCAAAAAAATTAACGCCTTTGAAGAGACCATCAGTAAGCTCAGCGATGCCGAACTCAAGCAAAAGACGGCGGAATTTAAACAGCAATTTCAAGACGGCACGAGCCTCGATAAACTATTGCCCGAGGCGTTTGCGGTGTGCCGTGAGGCGTCCAAACGCACGCTTGGTATGCGTCATTTTGACGTCCAGCTCATCGGCGGTATCACCTTGCATGAAGGCAAAATCGCGGAGATGCGGACGGGTGAGGGTAAAACCTTGATGGCGACGCTTGCCATTTATTTGAATGCGTTAAGTGGCAAGGGCGTTCATGTTGTCACGGTCAATGACTATTTGGCGGCTCGGGATGCTGACCTAAACCGTCCGCTATTTGACTTTTTGGGGTTGACAGTCGGGGTGATTTATTCCCAGCAGCCCCCGCAAGAAAAGATTGATGCCTATCAAGCCGACATTACCTATGGCACCAATAATGAGTATGGCTTTGACTATTTGCGCGATAACATGGTGTTCTCGTTAGCGGACAAAAAACAGCGTCCGCTCAACTTTTGTATCATTGATGAAATCGACTCAATTTTGATTGATGAAGCCCGTACCCCGCTCATCATTTCGGGTCAAGCCGAAGATTCGTCCGCTACTTATGCCCTCATCAACACCATTATCCCTCGCCTTGAACGCTCAACCGACGAGGAAGCCAATAAATACAACGAAGTTGGCGACTTTTGGATTGATGAAAAAAATCGTCAAATTGAAATCAGCGAAAAAGGCTATGAGAAAATTGAGAGCTTTTTGATGGAAGTGGGCGAATTGGGCGAAAACGAAAGTCTATATAGCCCAACCCGTTTGCCCCTCCTTGCTCATGTGCAAGCGGCGATTCGAGCTCATCATATTTTTGTCAAAAATGTGCACTATATTGTTGATGAAGGCGAGGTCATCATCGTTGATGAAAACACAGGGCGGACGATGCCTGGGCGACGCTGGTCAGACGGGCTACACCAAGCGGTGGAAGCCAAGGAGGGCGTAGAAATTCAACCCGAAAACCAAACGCTTGCGACAACGACCTTTCAAAATTATTTTCGCCTTTATGACAAACTGTCGGGTATGACGGGTACGGCAGACACCGAAGCGGCAGAATTTAAATCCACTTATGACCTTGACGTGGTGGTGATTCCAACCCACAAACCGATTGCTCGGATTGATTTGGATGACCAAATTTTCTTGACCAAACTGGGCAAATATCAAGGCATCATCCGTGAAATTAAGACGATTCAGGAAAAAGGAGCACCAGTGCTTGTCGGTACGGCGACCATTGAAGCCAGTGAAGAGCTGTCCTATTTGCTTGATCAAGAAGGCATCAAGCACAACGTCTTAAACGCCAAACAGCACGAACGGGAAGCCGAAATCATCGCCCAAGCGGGTAGCCCGAGAGCAGTGACCATTGCTACCAACATGGCAGGGCGAGGCACAGACATTATTTTAGGTGGCAACTGGCAATCGTTTATACCGCAAGCGGAACACAGCGACCCGAATAACCCCAACAATCTTGAAGAATCAAGCCTTGACCCTGAAGAAATCAAACGGCTAAAAGACGCATGGCAGAATAAGCATGATGCGGTTGTCGAAGCAGTGGGCTTGCATAGCATTGGCTCAGAACGGCATGAATCCCGCCGTATTGACAACCAGCTACGGGGGCGGGCAGGGCGACAAGGTGACCCTGGGCAGTCTCGCTTCTTTTTGTCGCTCGAAGATGACTTGATGCGAATTTTTGCAGGTGATCGGGTCGTCAACATGATGCGAGCAATGGGACTGAAAGAAGATGAAGCCATTGAGCATAAGATGGTGTCTCGCTCGATTGAAAACGCTCAAGGCAAGGTGGAATAGCGTGAGTTTGATGCTCGTATAAACTTGCTTAAATAAGACGACGTAGCGAACGAGCAACGTAAAGTTATTTATGCCCAGCGAGATGATTTGCTTGCCGAAGCCGATTTGCAAGAGGCGATTGAGCAGATGCACCGAGACGTGTATGACGCACTCATCAATCAGTTTGTGCCGCCCGGGTCAATCGATGATCAATGGAATATCGACGGGCTTGAGGACGAGCTGGAAAACGAGTTTAAGGTGTATATGCCGATTAACGATTGGCTGGATGAAGACCGCAGGCTTGATGAAGAAGGTTTGCGTGAGAAAATCATCACCGCTGCTCTAGACCGTTATCATCATCGGCGTGAGCAAATGACGGAGCAAAACGCCGCCCAACTAGAACGCCACTTTATGCTACAAAGCTTAGACCGGCATTGGAAAGAACATCTCACGCAGATGGATCAGCTTAGAAAAGGCATCCATCTGCGTGGCTATGCTCAAAAAAATCCTGAACAAGAATATAAGCGGGAGTCGTTTGATTTGTTCCAGATGATGCTTGGGGCGATTAAATCGGACACGGTACAAGACTTGTCACGGGTACATATCCCGACGAAAGAAGAGATTGAGGCGATGGACGCCGAGCGTCAAGCCCGTGCCTAAGCCCTTAGTCGTAGCATGGACTGTGAGCATGATGAAGTCGATAGCTTAACGGGTGAGACGCACAACGACCCAGAAGTTGAGGCGTTAAATCGCAGACAAGCCAATGCCAATCGAGCAGGCGGACAGATGAACGTGAGCATCAGCTCACCAGTCGGCATGGCAGGAGCAATCGCTACCCAAGCAGGTAACCCAACAAACAATCAAGCGAATAGTAAACAAGCAAGTCATGACAATGAAGCGGATGCGAACCCTTACGCTAATTTGAACATCAGTCGCAACGCCCCATGTCCGTGTGGGTCAGGGTTGAAATATAAGCAGTGTCACGGGAAGATTTAACCCATGTTATTGCCCTACAGCTTTGCCAAACGTCATCAACTGGTGTTATTGCCTTCGATCGATAGCCAAACTTCGCCGACGTTGTTGATTACCGATGCCACGCCCATGACTGCCATTAACGAAGCGATGGGGTTTGCAGGATCGCAAGGGCAAGGCATGGCAGGTGGGTCAAATATGCCATCCGTGCAACTGTTAGCTAGCGATGAGCTTGAAAAACAAATGACTGCAATTTATGCGGGCAATACGGGCGAATCGCAACATATTGCGGCAGGTCTCGAAGACCATCCCGATTTATTAAGTCTTGCCGACAGCGTGCCTGAAACCGAAGACTTGATGGACTCGCAAGATGACGCCCCCATCATCCGCTTGATTAACGCTCTGTTGTCCGAAGCCATCCGCCTCAATGCCTCGGATATACACATCGAAACCTTCGAAAAACGCTTGTCGGTTCGGTTTCGGGTGGATGGTGAGCTAAAAGAAATTGTTAGTCCTAAGCGTCAGCTTGCCCCATTGCTGGTATCACGCATCAAAGTCATGGCAAAGCTCGACATCGCTGAAAAACGAGTGCCACAAGACGGACGCATTAGCCTACGGCTTGCAGGACGAGAAGTGGATGTGCGGGTATCGACCTTGCCATCGAGCTTTGGTGAGCGGGTGGTCATGCGTTTGCTCGATAAGCAAGCGGGACGGCTCAACATGACCTACTTAGGTTTGCGCGCTAACTATTAATAAGAGCTTAAACGTTTGATTGATCTCACGGATGGCATTATTTTGGTCACAGGTCCGACAGGGTCGGGTAAAACCACCACGTTATATGCCGCTTTGACTGATTTGAACGATCAAACCCGCAATATTTTGACCGCCGAAGACCCGATTGAATTTCAGCTTGACGGCATTGGACAAACCCAAGTAAATAGTAAAGTGGACATGACATTTGCCCGCAGTTTACGTGCCATGTTGCGGCAAGACCCTGACGTTGTGATGGTCGGCGAGATTCGCGACTTAGAAACAGCCGAGATTGCGGTGCAAGCCTCGCTCACAGGACATTTAGTGTTATCAACCTTGCATACAAACACTGCCATTGGAGCGGTCACCCGTTTGCAAGACATGGGTGTGGAACCCTTTTTATTGTCGTCCTCGCTCATCGGCGTGGTGGCACAACGTTTGGTTCGGACGCTTTGTCCGCATTGCCATACTTGGGAAGACGCCGACCCTATACAAACTAAACTGTTTGCTGAGATTGAGTTTCAAGCATTGTCTGATGTGAACTATAAATCCATACGCTTACCCGTGCCTGTCGGCTGTGAGGTTTGCAATCAGTCAGGTTTTAAAGGACGCACGGCAATTTATGAAGTCGTGCCAGTTGATGACCAGCTCAGACAGATGATTCATGGTGGTGCTGCAGAATTTGAGTTAGAAAAATATGCTCGGCAAAAAACGCCCTCCATTCGAGCCGATGGTCTTATAAAAGTGCTTGCTGGTAAAACGACGTTAGAGGAAGTACTTCGAGTAACCAAAGAGACGGCAGTAGAAGAGATGGGTTGATTTAAATCGTCGTTTCCTCGCTCGACTTCCAATTTTCTGCCCCATAGAACAACATCTGAGCCTGACGGGTGCATTCATGCAACATCCGATCTTTTTTGGCAATGAGCTCGTTTTGATTGACCTCATCATCGTGATTTTGTGAATAAGTGATGTCCAACCAATCAATAATCCATGCCAAAAATAAACTTAAACCAGCTTCCGCAAGCAAACGTCTGTCTTCAGCGTTAATATGCTCAAAGGCGGGTTGCAACGCCAAATCTTCGCCAACAATTTGTGCAAACAGTTTGATTTGAGCATCAATTGCCCATCGCACCGCTTCCGACCCACCAAATCGCTCGCTGACTAAAAATTGCCAATAACGAGGGTGGGCATCAATCGACATGAAAAACAAGCGAATGCTTTTGGCAATTTGCCGATCAAAACTGCGTTTGCGTCCAATTTGCAAGCCGTCACGCAAGGTCGATAATGCCTCGCCGAGTATCTCCTGCACCAAGCTTTGCCCCAAGTCTTCCATGTCATCAAAATGACGATAAAATGCAGTGGGCACTACACCAACCTCACGAGTGACTTGACGCAAACTGATGGACGCAAACGATTGACCCATCATACATAAGTCGAGCACTGCCTCAAAAAAAGCGATGCGAGTTTGCTGTTTTTTTTGCTCACGTGAAGAAGAGGATGGTGATTGGGTCATAAGCAACGATAGAAAAAAATGGAAGATATGACTAGATGCTATGCCAAAATGTAGCAATACACAAGGCAAATTTCTGTCCTAGCTGTGACCAAATAGAATCTGCTTAAGAAATAGAATGAAAATCGACCGCTGAGCACGGCTAAAGAGGGTTCGCTTCAAATAAACGCACTTATGGAAAGACCTTTTGCTAGATGACGCTTGCAATCCACAATCGCAGACGTAGCGACCATTCAGGTTGAATACCCGTTAATCCTTGTGTCATTTTGCCATTTTCTAAAACAACGTAAGACGGGGTAACCTGTCCTTGCCAATCGGCGAAAATTTCCCCATTGGCGTCATTTATGGTCGTAAAATTAAGCCCTTTACCCTGCATATAAGTCCGCAATTCTGAGTTGTCACCCGATTGCACCGCAATGGTTACCACAGGGTAGGGCGACGTTTGGGCGAAGTTATTGACCTTAGGTGATGTCACTGAACACACTCCGCACCAACTGCCCCAAAAATACACCAGCACGGGCGAAGTTTGGCTTAATGCCTCAATGTCGACCACCTGCCCATCGGTTGTAGTCAAGGTTAAATCGGGAGAGGCAGGCATGATGGGTTGTCGCCACCAATTGATGACGCTATAAAACAGTAAAAACATCCCACCATAAAGTAGGATGTTTTTGATGAGATGAATTAGCTTCTGATAAGACATGTCTAAATTGTTGTAGGTTAGGCGTCGCTCACGTCACCCTCAACAACATCAGCGGGATCTACCTCAGCGTGAGCGTCAGTTTCTTCGGCCTCATCCGAGCCACTGTTCATAGCCGTGTGACTGGCTCGCACTTGGGCCTCAATTTCTTGAGCGATTTCGGGGTTTTCTTCTAAGTAGGTGATTGAGTTGTTCTTGCCTTGTCCCAATCGTCCATCGCCATAGCTGTACCATGCCCCCGCTTTGTCAACGATATCCAGATCGACTGCCATGTCGATGATTTCGCCCAAATGGTTGGTACCCTTACCATAAGTGATTTCAAACTCGGCTTGACGGAACGGCGGAGCAAGTTTGTTTTTGATGACTTTCACTCGCGTTTGGTTACCAATAATCTCGTCGCCGTCTTTTACTGAGCCTAAGCGACGAATATCAAGACGCACGGACGCATAAAACTTCAAAGCATTACCGCCCGTTGTGGTTTCGGGAGAGCCAAACACCACACCAATTTTTGAGCGGATTTGGTTAATAAACACCACCATACAATTGGTGCGTTTGGCATTACCCGTCATTTTGCGTAACGCTTGACTCATCAAACGGGCTTGCAAGCCCATGTGACTGTCACCCATTTCGCCTTCGATTTCGGCTTTTGGCGTCAGGGCTGCCACTGAGTCAATAACAATCATGTCCACTGCCCCAGACCGCACCAGCCGGTCGGTTATTTCTAAAGCCTGTTCGCCGTTGTCAGGTTGTGACACCAATAAATCATCGGTATTCACGCCCAGTTTGCGGGCATAAATGGGGTCAAGGGCGTGTTCGGCATCAATGAATGCACACGTTCCGCCTTGTTTTTGACACTGAGCCACTGCCTGTAGCATGAGTGTGGTTTTACCCGAGCTTTCAGGACCAAAAATCTCCACAATTCGTCCCTTCGGTAGACCGCCAATGCCCAAGGCAATGTCCACGCCTAAAGACCCCGTGGATACTACATCCACATCCAAAGCAGCGGAGCTATCGCCTAAGTGCATGATGGTATTTTTACCAAATTGCTTTTCGATTTGTCCCAGTGCTGCTTTCAACGCTTTGGCTTTGTCGTCAGCGATGGTCACTCGATCGTTTGATTTTTTTGTACCTTTAGCCATGCTATTTTCCTTTATGATGAAAGTTTTCTACCACTATTATTGTGACAAGGTTATGATGGGGTGAGTATAGCAAAAGTTAAAGCAAAGTCAGGAATAAGTCCGATTCTATGCGACAGGTGGTGTCGTATGACATAAAAAAAGCTCTACCTATGTTAGTAGAGCTTTTTGGCATGTGTGGCGTGTAAACCAATCCTATCCGTTATGACATGAGACTTATCGAAATTAAGAATGAAAACGAGGCTTATAATCCTGATAAATAGGCGTATGTTCAATATAAGACTCTTGGCGGGTACGACGCTTCATGGGAGCTAATGAAGACAAATTAAATTCACCCGCAGGTGTTCTTAAATAGCGATAGATGAAATAACTCACTGGAATAAACCAACTGGCTGTTAATGCCACCACATACCCGTGCCAGTCGGATATCGAAAACAGTTGTACCGCTGACCATTGTAGCCCCTCAACCGCCAGCCAATAACCCATGCCTGCCAAAAAGTAGCCAAGCAAATAACGGTAAGCTGAGAACCACGTTACCACAAGCCCAACAACCAACAGTGCCAACCCGATTGTTGTGCCTGTCAAAAAATCGGTCTGAAAAAAATCAGTCCACATTCCCGAATCACTCGTCATCACTAAAAATGTCATGTCACTCGCCTCACATATCTGTTCAAACCATGAGGCTATTATGCGGTTAAATTTGGCAAATAAAAAGGGGGTGAACTTTTCTATGCGACAACCGTTGTCGTGATACGTCATCAATCTGTCACAACATTCTGATGCGTCATTTTAAGGCGCAAAGCAAGGGCATTATTTGCAGTGCTTGACGCTTAATTAGCGTGAAATGTTATCTATCCGTGAATTTTTATAACTGTTTGTTTGCTGATGAAAGGCTTGTGGGTGTCTAAATTTACTAGCACATAAGCCACGCCATCCAATCCCGTCACATTCACTGCTGTGTCAGCTTGCTCTTGCACAACAGGTTTTGCCCGATAAGCGATGCCCAAATCTGCCACATCCATCATCTCCAAATCATTTGCTCCATCACCCACACACACCACCTCATCTAGAGGTATCCTGAATTCATTGGCTCTGTGCTTAACGATTTGGGCTTTACGATTGCCATCGACAATGGGCATCACTACTTTACCTGTGACCTGCCCATCGGCAATATCCAACTCGTTGGCGTGATATTCATCGATACCCAATTCTTCCGCCACGTGGCGGGCAAAATAGGTGAACCCACCCGACACCAGCACCGTATGATAACCGTTCGCTTTAAGCGTCGATAATAAGGTTTTTGCCCCCGCTGACAAGGTTAATTGTCCGCAAATTTTGTCCAACACGTCGGTTGATAGTCCTTTAAGCAACGCCACCCGACGGCGAAACGATTCGCTAAAATCAATTTCACCCCGCATCGCTGATTCGGTAATCTCGCTAACCTGCTCGCCAATGCCTGCAAACTTAGCCAATTCAACAATGACTTCTTGTTCAATCAGCGTCGAGTCCATGTCAAAAAAAGCGAGTTTGTGCGGTTGCATTTTGCTTAATGGCAAAATATGGCAGTCGTATTGCTCGGGTGCGAGAATGTCATTAAAGGTTAAGTTTGTAAGTTGATCCTGTGCTGTCGTCTCTTTACAGGTGTCGGGTTCAATCAACAAATAGCGAAATACATAAACGGGGGTTAAGTTATCATCATGGTTATTGAAGAAATCGGCATCTCGTTTGCTGTGTTCCTCACCTTCGACATCGGCATAATGCCAACCATGTCGTTTCGCCCAATCACTTATAACGCTTGATACTTCAGTTTTTAGCGTCATTTCTAGCCAATCTTCATCAGCATCATTTGCGTGAATGACAAATATGAGTGCATAGCCAGATTGTCGTTCTAACTTCTCGATGGATTGACTTTGTTGAGATTGAGCCCAAGCGTTTTGCCACAACCTCGCAGGAACTAGCGAAGTGGGCTGAAGAAAATCGTTTTTTATCGCTGGATTGGGGATAATAGATTGAGATGAAGTAGTCATTGGTTGTCAAAGCACTTGGTTGTGCGGATAAGATTAGGAATAATAGCACCCGCTAAAACTCGCCATAAGTTTAGCATATCATGACCTATCTCGCCCCTCGACAAGGCTTATTCGCCGTTATTTTACTCATCAGTTTTTGCTTGCAGACGGTGCTACTCATCATCAGCACTAGCGGACAGCTGGATGCCATCAAAATGCAAACGGGCGAGCGGATGCTGTCCCAATTGGTGGATGAAGTCAAATTACCGCTCATGAGCCAAGATGAAGTTAGCCTTGGCGTACTGGCGGGACGGTATGCTTCGGAAAGCTCGGTAGCGAGCTTGAGCGTCAGAGACAGCGAAGACAAACTGTTGGTACAAACGGGGCAAGACCAATTGGCGGACGGTGAGATCATTCATCAAAATGTGATGCTTGAAGACAGAGTCATCGGTGAGGTGGCGATGACGCTCAAAGATACCAGCAATGGCGAAATTTTAGCCTCGCAGTGGGTATTTATTGTCGGGTCACTGATTATTCATGTATTGCTTTGGCTATTGTATGGGTACATTGCCCGTCCCACCAAAGCCCAATTGGCGACGCTAAGCCGAGACATTCAAGATTATCTGATTGATCAAGACCGCATCCAAAAACGTCATGACCGCACCAGCAAGGAGCAGTTGGCACGTGAAGAGCGGTTAGCCAATGAACGACAGAGCCAAGAACAAGATCCGCAAGAAAAGCCTGAGCGAAGCATCATCGCCAAACTCACCGAAGGCAATCAGCGAGCGAGTCAGTCGGGTGATATAACGTCAACATCCACCGCTGAGAAACAAGTGAACTCGCAGGATGAAAGTTTAGACACGTCGTCACCTTCCAGCGTGAATAATGTACATCACGCCATCAATGATTATGTGCAATCGCAACGCAATCAAGACAACAACCCAGCCGTTGATAAAGAGGTTAGTTCAATCTCAATCAATCCGCAAAAGAACACTCAATCGGATGGACTTACAAACCGCTATCCGTTAAAAACAGATAGATTATCTGCTTCTCGCCCGCGCGACAGCGTGACGGTGCAATTGGCGTTGGTGGACTAGTTTGTCTTGCTTGATAACCTTGCTCCAGAGGCAGCTA
>JAAXIL010000014.1 GCA_012270355.1 Psychrobacter sp. | reverse complement strand
TCGGATCGTCGGTAGGTTTTTTGATAATATGGAGATTCACTTATGTTGCTTATGAATACGGGGGCGGGTCATTTATGGTGCCGTACCTCATCGCCCTATTTACGGCGGCGATACCCTTACTCTTTTTAGATTATGCGATCGGGCATAAATACCGTGCCGCTGCCCCGCGTGCCTACCAAGGCATTAGCAAAAATGGAGAGTTCATTGGCTGGTGGCAAGCGTTGGTGTCGTTTGTGATTGCCATTTATTATGCTGCCGTCATCGTTTGGGCAGGTAACTATACCCTATTCTCATTCGGGCAAAAATGGGGAGAAGACACCACAGGCTTTTTTGTCGGTGACTTTTTGCATCCTACAGGAGCTTTGAGCAGTGAATTTGTGCCCAATATGTTCTTTGGTTTAATCCTTGTTTGGGCATTATCACTACTGATTATGGCAGGCGGTATCCGCAAAGGCATTGAGATTGCTAATAAAATTTGTATCCCGCTGCTTGTTGTCTTGTTTGGCATCATGGTATTTAAAGCCGTGACTTTGCCTGGTGAAGCGATTGGGTTACAAGCGTTTTTTGAGCCGACTTGGGAAAGAATGGCAGACCCCAATGTGTGGCTTGCCGCTTATGGACACGTCTTTTTCTCGTTGTCGATTGGCTTTGGTATCATGGTGACCTATGCCTCGTATCTTAAGCGAAACACCAACATGACAGGCTCAGGCTTTGTGGTGGCGTTTGCCAACTCATCGTTTGAGATTTTGGCAGGTATCGGTATCTTTGCTGCTCTAGGCTTTATGGCAGCAGCAACCAATCAACCGGTCTCCGAAGTGGCAGCTGGTGGTGTTGGCTTGGCGTTCTTTGTCTTCCCAAAAATCATTTCAGAAATGGGAGCTAGCGGCGACTTAATTGGCTTCTTATTTTTTGGCTCGCTAGTTGTTGCAGGTATCTCATCTTTGGTGAGTATTTTAGAAGTGCCAATTTCTGGTTTCCAAGATACGTTTTGCTGGTCACGAGGTCAAGCAGTTGGTGTTGTGGGTTTTATTTCTGCCTTGATTTCTCTCCTTGACTTCTCCACGGGCAGCTCGCTGGTCTTGGTCGATGTAATTGATGAGTTCTCGAACAATATCGGTATTGTTGCAGGTGGTCTCATGTCCATACTCTTGGTATTTTGGTTAAATCGGAACAAAATCCCAGAATTGGTAGAACACATGAACCGCATCTCGAGCATCAAACTGGGTGGACTTTGGATGTTTATGCTCACCATCGTGACCCCAATTGCGTTAATCATTGCCTTAGCCTTGAAAATCAAAACCAACATTGAAACACCTTATGGCGGCGGTGATTATTCCGATGGCATCATTTTGGCGTTTGGTTGGGGTGTGTTGGCGTTCTTCGCGATTGGGGCATTTGTCCTCAGCAAAATGCGAGATAAGCATCTTAATGACAATCGTCACAACAACCGCCTAGATTAATGTAAGCGAATAAGGAGAATATGATGAATGGTTCAGCGTTGATTTTTATGATTATTGCCATGGTGCTGATTTGGGGTGGATTGATTGTTTCAATCATCCATCTAGTCAAACACCCTGACATATCAATGGCAGAGCTTGAGCGTCGTGGTGGTTAAATTAGTGGTGAAATCAAACGATTAAATCCTTACTTTATAAAGTCCCTAAACGCTTGAGTATAAATAACCCTTATTGACGATGAGTTGATAAGGGTTTTTTATGGTCATTAAACCCATGCATAAATAGCAATCATTCTTAATATTTACCCTCGGACACAAATTGTCTTATAGGGTCATAAGGTTTAGCTGGACGAAAACGGTAAGATAGCCATTGATAATTAATGCCCGAATTGATTTTGAATAAGGAAGACCCATGAGTGATGATGTAAACTTGAAACAAGACATTTTTACGGCTTTGATAAACAAACACGAGATTCAACGTAACTTGTGCGATAAGCTAGAAGCGGCTGAAGGGTGGGCTGCCAAAAAAGAAATTTATCCCGACCTTGCTTTGGAGCTACAAGCCCACGCTGCTGCCGAAGAGCGTCATCTGTATGTGCCAGTGATGCAACATGACGAGGGGCTGGATTTATCACGTCACGCCATCACCGAGCATCATGAGATGGACGAAATGATGGAGGTTTTAGACGATGGACGCACGGGCGAAGAGCGTTGGCTTAAAACGTGTGGCGACTTGATTCATAAAGTGCGTCATCATTTGAAAGAAGAAGAAAACGAATTTTTCAAAGAAGCTCGCAAAATTTTGGATGCGGACTTACAACAACGGCTTGGGGCGTTGTATCAGGTGGAACATGCCGAATTTGAGCAAAATCATGGGGAGTGAGATTCTTCTGCGATAATTTAGTCGGACTAGAGATTTTTTTGATTGTAGGGGAGGCATAAGTTTTATGCCTCTCTTTTTTTAGTGGGAATTGTTTGAGTAACTTTAGTAGGCATGAGAACTTAGCTATTGCCATTTTTACTATGCAGATTTTAATTTTTGCACTATATCTACATTCTCTTCAAAAAATCCAATTTAGCTTTATTTTAAGGCACAGCCTTTGCTCACGATAACTTAGATGGCGATAGCAACATACGACTGCACGATCTAGCCATTGACGGTGCGGAGACAGAGGGCTAAGAGCAACAACTAGCTGAAGATGCAGCTGCTCGTCCTGTGACGGGGTACGCCACGTTTGACCTAGTCGGACAAGCAAAATTGCCCGTAGGTCGCATGGATTACGGCATTTATAATTTGCTCAATAAAGACTACAAAACCGTGTATCACCAAACCACCTACAGCGACCTAAATCGTTTGCCTGCATCGGGAACAACCTATGGTGTGAGCTATACCGTGGATTATTAAGCAATTGTGAGGCGTCTAGTAATTGTGAGGCGTCTTTGATCCTATTCAATGATTAAGTCACAAAGTCAATTGCCAACTCACAAAGCGATTGACAACGCTTAAGCCATAAATGATAATGCGTCTTATTTTTAAAAAGACTTAAATGTTTATAGGCATCTAAGTCTTTACTATTTACTTAGATAAAGTTTTATTAATTCTCTACTAATGTACGCTTGTTTGAATGTCTAATTTGAAACAATCATCCACTCCACTCAGCAATAAAACCATCGTCATTACCACGCTGGGCGTATTACTCATGCATGGTCTAGCGGGTTGGACAATCACTCACCTTAAACCGATTGAGCTACCGCCCATCAAAGAGCCAGAGCCAATTGAAGTGCAGTTCGTATTGGATGAGCCGATTCCCGAAATTACTGAACCCAAGCCAACACCTGAGCCCGAGCCCAAAACTGCTCCAAAAGCTGCGAAACCCGTCACGGCAGATGTCGATCTGGTTCGCTCCT